>NZ_PYIB01000040.1:0-69454 GCF_009129705.1 Roseobacter sp. TSBP12 | reverse complement strand
TTTTTTCAGTTTTATGACAGAAGATCGGATATTTTCTCTGAAACCCCTTATTTTATGGGCGATGCAGCATAATTTTTTTGCATCTGCGAAGGCTGATTTCGGCTTTTTGGGGCGATACGCAGGTGAATCACCGAGTCCTCTCAGGGTGTTTGCGAGGTGAATCGGCAAATCACTCGCCCCATAGGTGCAAATCACCCAAACATGCCCCAACGTAAGGCGAGTGATTTTGTGAATCAGCGGGTGAATCGGGCGAGTCACCCGACTCGCAAACCATCTGATGCGACTCACCGGGTCGCCAAAACGAAAGCGATGAGCGATTCATTCAATGATCTGGTTGTTCACAGGAACCGGGAAAGCCTCATCCATTGGCTTTAAGTAGGGGGCCCCTCTTCCGCATCTGCGTCACAGGTAGCCACGACATTCTCCTGCAAGATCAGCCGCACTGTCATAGACATCACCACTGTCGTTGCGCGGATATTTTAAGAGTGCCTTTACCAAAGGCTGCCAAACCAATCTGTCCCCAAAGACCATCACATGTGTTCGCATAAAAAAGGGCGAGGTCTCCCCCGCCCGTCTTCCTATACATATATATGTGCGCGCTCAGGCGTACCGCACGTCATCCCCTTCGCTCTCCGGGGCTTTGAGCGCCTCAATCGCCGCATCAATGGTGACATTGCCGCAGACCGTGCCATCGGGCCGCTGCACCGGACAACACTTGCTTGGCGATCTGTGCAGCTTCGGCAGCGCGTCTTCGATCGAATCCGTGGTCAACACAGGTTTGCCTTGAGAGTTCGCCGGGGCTTTCATGATCGAACGAATGCGCACGACCTTGGCACGGTTCACATCCTTGATGAAATCGGTGATGTAATCATCGGCCGGGTTCATGATGATCGCTTGCGGATCGCCGGACTGGATGATCTCGCCATCCCGCAGGATCGCGATCCGATCGCCGATGTTGAGCGCCTCATCCAAATCGTGGGTGATAAAGATGATGGTCTTATGCAACTCCTCTTGCAGCTCCAACAGGATCGACTGCATATCGGTGCGGATCAGAGGATCAAGCGCCGAAAAGGCTTCGTCCATCAACAGGATGTCCGCATCGGTCGCCAAGGCACGAGCCAGACCCACGCGCTGTTGTTGACCACCGGAGAGCTGTGAAGGGTATTGATCCTCAAACCCGGCCAGACCGACCCGATCCAACCATTTGCGCGCCCGTTCCTCTGCTTCTTTGGCTTGCACGCCTTGGATCTCCAGCCCATACATCGCGTTTTCCAACACTGTGCGATGAGGCAAGAGGCCGAATTTCTGAAACACCATCGACATTTTAAACCGACGCAGATCACGCAACTGTTTGTCATCCATGGCCAGAACATTCTCGCCATCGACCCAAATCTCCCCGGCGGTCGGTTCGATCAGCCGATTGAGGTGACGGATCAAGGTGGATTTCCCCGATCCCGACAGGCCCATGATCACTTGAATCTTACGCGCCGGGATATCGAGGTTGATGTCATTGAGTCCCAACGCATGATTGTGAAGGTCCATCAGTTCGGGTTTGCTCATCCCGGCGCAAACATGCTCCAACACAGCTTCGGGCATTTCCCCAAAGATTTTATAGAGCCCTTTGATGCGGACCTTCGGGGCGTCTTCACCCGCATCCGCACGCGGCACCGCCTCTGTCATATGAACCTCAGCCATGCCCCGTCTCCCGATATGCTTGCAAGCGCTTGCCGTAAGTCTGGCTGACGCGGTCGAAAATAATCGCCAAAGCGACAATGGCGAGGCCATTCATCAGGCCCAAGGCAAGATATTGGTTGCCAATAGCACGCAGCACCTGTGTGCCAAGGCCATGCACGCCAATCATCGACGCGATCACCACCATGGAGAGTGCCATCATGATGGTTTGATTCACGCCCGCAAAGATGTTCGGCAAAGCCAGGGGGATTTGCACGCCAAAGAGTTTCTCGCGGCTGGACGCGCCAAAGGCCTCCGCCGCCTCCATCACATCGCGGTCCACCAAACGAATGCCCAGATTGGTCAAACGCACGATGGGCGGAATGGCGTAGATGCACACGGCGATCAGCCCCGGCACCTTACCGATGCCCAAAAGCATGACGACCGGAATAAGATAGACGAAGGACGGGATCGTCTGCATCACATCGAGGATCGGGGTGACAAGCGACTGCGCCCGATCACTGCGCGACATCAATACACCGATGGGAATGCCCAACGCCACACATAAAGAGGTGGCCACCGTGATCATCGCCAAGGTGGACATGGTGTCTTCCCACATCCCAAAGATGCCGATCAGCAAAAGCGAGATGACAGCACCCGTGGTGATTTTCCAACTGCGCGCGCCAAACCATGTCAGCGCGGCGATCACCAAAATGACCAGCGGCCATGGCGCGCCGGTTAAAACATCCTCAAACCAGATGAGGAATTGAAGAAGGGGATTGAAGAAGGCCTCGATCGCCTCGCCATTGGCGCGCGAAAAGGTGCGAAATCCTTCATCAATCCCCTGCTTGAATGACGACAAATCCTGTCGGCCAAGAGAAGGGAATTCTGTTAAAAACTCCAGCATATGTGTGTTCCTTATATATGGAAGAAGGGCCCGCAACCAAGTTGCAGGCCCTCGATATCCTTCAAACGCGGACTTAAAGCGCGTCCTTGACCTTTTCGGCCACCTCAGGGGTCACCCACTGGGTCCACACGTCTTCATGCTTCGCGAGGAACTCATATGCGGCATCTTCACCAATCGCTTGGTTGTCGGTCATGTAGACCAACATCTCGTTCATCACCTCACCGGGGAAAACGCGGGATTTGAGATAGGTGAGAACGCTCTCCGGCGCAATGTCCGGCACATCGGCGGTGACAACCGTCGACACTTCGGATTTGGTCCAGCTCGACGGCTTCGGATCCATACACTCGGATTCGGATTTCACGATACATCCGTCCCAGTTCTCAGACCCCGCCCATTCGGTTTCAAACGCCAAAGGCACCAGTTTGTATTTGCCGATCACCGCGGTCGGGTTCCAGTAGTAGCCAAACCACGACTGCTCACGCTCGGCCGCTTTCGCGATGGAGCCTTCGAGACCTGCGGCAGACCCCGGATCGACCAGAACCCAGCCTTTTTCTTCCATGTCAAAGGCGCGGAACATATTGGCGTTGGCGGGCTGACAGCCCCACCCCGACGGGCAGCCCATAAAGGCACCTTTGCTTTTGTCCTCAGAGTAGGGGAACAGCTCCGGGTGTTCGATCAGCTTTTCAACCGTATCGAGTTCCGGGTGCTCGGCGGCAAAAGACGGTGTCACCCACCAGCCCTCGCCCAGACCCGTGATCGGGCCATCAAGCAGTTTGATCATACGACCGTCTTCGACCGCTTTCGCCAAAGGTTCGCGCACCGCATTGGTCCAAAGTTCTGGCGCGATCTGCGGTTCGCCTTTTTCATTCATCGAGGCAAACAATGTGTTGGTGCCACCGTTGACCAGTTCAACGTCACACCCAAAGCCTTCTTCAAGGATGATGGCATCAACGTTGGCCATCAACTCGCCCGACGCCCAGTTGAACTCTGCCACTTTGAGATCACCACAGTCCTCAGCCGCGAAAGCGCCGCCGGCCATGGTGCCGAGTGCCAATACACTGGCCGCAAAAAATTTAGTATTAGTCATAAGGGGGACCCCCGCTTACTTCGTGTGTGTTCCCCGGCCAGACGCGAACGAACGCGTCCCTCGGACCGGCCACCACCCCGAATTGGGCGATTTCTCCGCGCTTGCCGTTCGTAGCCCATGAAAGAGCACCCAGAGCACGCCCCTATATATAATGTGTACAAAACCACTCCCGTGACACACTCATATATAGAGGCCCCGAGGCACGAGCCGGCGGAGCGTGGCCCTAAACGAACACATCACACCTCGTGATGCAACCCGATAGCCCGGCTGATGCATCAGCTTTTCCCGATATATCCGCAAACTCCACCTATCTCACGCCATTGTCGCAGTTCACACAGTCGTCGCCCTTTTCCACACTTGGCAGCGGTTGCGCGGCCCGGCGCGGGGGTCTATCTGTCGAACACCCCCACGACTGTCACGGGACAAAAGGATAAAGCATGGCCGCTGACCGCACCCTTACAGACGCAGCAGAGCGTGAAAAATCGAAACGGGTTGGCGCGCTCGCCGAGCTTTGGCCCTTTATCAAACCCTATAAGCGCCTGATGAGCGCGGCCTTTGCCGCCCTCGTCCTCACGGCCTGTATTTCCCTGATCCTGCCCGTCGCCGTGCGCCGCGTGGTCGATGGGTTCCAAGAGGCGGGCGGGTTGTTGTTGGACAAATATTTTGGCGCGGCCTTGATGATCGCCGGGCTTTTGGCCCTTGGCACCGGGATGCGCTATTATCTTGTCACCCGCTTGGGTGAACGCGTCGTCGCCGACATTCGCAAATCCGTGTTTGACCGGATGATCCGCATGTCGCCGGCGTTCTATGAAAAGATCATGACCGGCGAGGTGCTCTCAAGGATCACCACCGACACCACGCTGATCCTGTCCGTCATCGGCTCGTCGATCTCTGTCGCGCTGCGCAACACTTTGATCATGATCGGTGGTTTGGCATTGATGCTGTTCACGTCAGCCAAACTCACCGGACTCGTCCTGTTGATCGTGCCCGTCGTGATCATCCCAATCATCGTCCTGGGTCGCCGCCTCCGGGTGTTGTCGCGCGAGAACCAGGATTGGATCGCGTCTTCGTCGGGCACCGCCTCCGAGGCGCTTTTATCGGCACAAACGGTGCAATCCTTCACCGCCGAAGACCCACAGGCCGCCCGGTTTGACGAGGTCACGGAGAAAAGCTTCACTGCCGCCCACACCCGGATCAAAACCCGCGCCGTGATGACCGTGATCGTCATCGCGCTGATTTTTTCCGGCGTGGTTGGTGTGCTTTGGATCGGCGCGCGCGATGTGCGCAATGATGTCATGTCCATTGGTGAGCTGGTGCAATTCGTGATCTACGCCATCATGGTCGCCGGGGCCTCCGGGGCCTTGTCTGAGATTTGGGGCGAATTGCAGCGTGCCGCGGGTGCGACCGAACGGCTGATCGAACTGCTCTCCTCCGACGACCCGGTCCATGACCCGGCCGATCCCAAACCTTTCCCAACCCCCGCCAAAGGCGCGATTTCCTTTGACGATGTGCGGTTCTTTTACCCGTCACGGCCCAACAGCCCGGCCTTGAATGGCGTGTCTTTTGACATCAAACCCGGAGAAACCGTGGCGCTTGTGGGTCCCTCGGGAGCCGGGAAATCGACGATTATTCAATTGCTTCAACGGTTTTATGATCCGCAACAAGGCGTGATCTCCATCGACGGGATGCCGATCTCTGAGATGCTGCGCTCCGATTTCCGCCAGCATCTCGCGCTTGTGCCGCAAGACCCGGTGATCTTTGCCGCCTCTGCCGCCGACAATATCCGCTTTGGCCGTCCTGACGCCACAATGGAGCAAGTCATCAAAGCGGCCAAAGCCGCAGCCGCTGACGATTTCATCGCCAAACTGCCCGAGGGCTACGACAGCTATCTGGGCGAGCGCGGCATCATGTTGTCGGGCGGGCAAAAGCAACGGGTCGCCATCGCTCGCGCGATCCTGCGCGACGCGCCGATCCTGTTGTTGGACGAAGCCACCTCTGCGCTTGATGCCGAGAGCGAACAAGCCGTGCAAAAAGCGGTCGAAGATATGGCCCGCACCCGCACCACCTTGATCGTGGCGCACCGTTTGGCCACGGTGAAAAAGGCCGACCGCATTTTGGTGTTCGAAGATGGCCAGATCGTTGCCATGGGCACCCACGAGGCGCTTGTCGCCGAAGGCGGGCTTTATGCGCGCTTGGCCAAGTTGCAATTCACAAACGGGGAATAACACGCGGATTTCCCGTTTTCATTTTGTCACGAACCGCTGATACTTGGTAAAACCACCTGAAACATAGGAGTTGGGTATGGGGATCTGGAATTTTGTAAAAGGCGCCGGCAAGAAGGTCTTTAAGAAAGAAGAAGACAAGCCGAACGCGGATGACCTGTTGGCCGAAATCGCGGCACTTGGCCTTCAGGCGGATGGCATCGACGTGGCCGTGGATGGCGACAAGGTTGTCTTG
Source organism: Roseobacter sp. TSBP12 (assembly GCF_009129705.1). Lineage (NCBI taxonomy): Bacteria > Pseudomonadati > Pseudomonadota > Alphaproteobacteria > Rhodobacterales > Roseobacteraceae > Roseobacter > Roseobacter sp. TSBP12. Next base: position 63,332 of record NZ_PYIB01000040.1, on the reverse strand, counting down.
GGTGGCACCGCTCTGTCTCAGGAAACCAAAGAGAAAATCATCATGGCCGCGGGCAACATCGAAGGCATCGCCTCGGTCGAAGACACGATTGCGGGTGCCGATCCAGTGTTTCACGAAGTGAAAAAGGGCGATACGCTTTGGGCCATCGCCGCCACAACCCTTGGCAACGGCAGCCGCTACACCGAAATCTTTGAAGCCAACAAACCGATGTTGTCACACCCGGACAAAATCTATCCGGGCCAGATGTTGATCATTCCGCAGGCCTAAGCCGCGCGAGGGTGACCTTACTTTGTCTATCGTGAAAGGCGTCCCCCATGGGCGCCTTTTTCATGTCTTCTCACAACACGCTCAGACACATCCCACCCTCTAGATGCTGTCGCATGAGACAAATCCACCTAATTTTGCTTTTTGGTCGCACGCAGTTACCAATAGCGAAACAATGTCTTGGTCCGACTCATACCCAGCGTCTAATCTTATCAGGTATTTACGAGGAATCGGGCCGCAGGCAGTGGGTACGAGTGAAGAGCAGGACAAGCTGGAGGAGACAATCATTCAGCAACTGGTGTTTGACCGCCAAAACCCGGGCACTGTGGTGCGTGGGCTTTTATCTGGTCCAAACCCACCTGACCCGCTGCAAACCGTCTTTGCTCTGACCACCGTTGCCGCCGACCTGTCGGGCTGGCACGAACCCGAACTGCAAGACCTGTCATCGCGCTGTTTCGAAGAGGCCACTCTGATGATTTGCGAACTTTGGGCCGCGGGGTTTCGCCTCACCAAACCCAAAGTGGCCAAAGACCAGACGGCAGAGCAAAGGGAAAAACGGAAACGGTCTCAGACCTTTTCCACCACCACAGAGCCGACCGAATAACCCGCGCCAAACGAACAGATCAGCCCCAGATCGCCCGACGCCATCCCATCCGAATGTTTGGCAAAGGCAATGATCGACCCCGCCGAGGAGGTGTTGGCGTAGTCCTGCAAAATATTGGGTTGCTCGCCCGGCTCTGGGACCCGGCCCAGAACCTTTTTGCCGATGTAATCATTCATCGCCTTATTGGCCTGATGCAGCCAAAGACGTTTGAGCGCGGTCGGATCCAGGCCCTCGTCCTCCATATGCTGCGCAATATGATGCGACACCATGGGCAACACCTCTTTGAACACCTTGCGGCCGTTTTGCATGAACTGCATGTCGCGGCGGTCGTCCATTTGATCATGCGCCCGACGCAAAAAGCCCATGTTGTTGCGGATGTTGTTTGAGAATTGCGTCGCACAGCGGGTCGAGCGCAGTTTGAACAGCGGGTTTTGTACCACGTCCTCAGCTTCGAGCACCACAGCGGTGGCGACATCGCCAAAAATAAAATGACAATCGCGGTCACGCCATTCCAAATGCCCGGAGGTGATTTCCGGACAGATCACCAAGGCACGTCTGACAGAGCCAGCACGGATCATATCAGTCGCGGCCTGTATCCCGAACGTGGCCGACGAACACGCGACATTCATGTCAAAGGCAAAGCCGCCCGCACCCAAAATCTGTTGAATTTCAACGCCCATCGCCGGGTAGGCGCGTTCCATATTGGAAGCAGCACAGATGATCAGGTCAATGTCTGCGGCAACAACACCCGCCATATCAAGCGCCTTGGTCGCCGCATCCAATGCCATTTCCGCCATCATCGACGGGGCATCATCGGCGCGCGGCGCATAGCGCGGACACATCCGGGTCGGGTCCAAAACCCCTTCCTTCTCCATCACGTAGCGAGATTCAATACCGGACGCAGCGGTGATGAACCCGGACGAAGACGGAGCCTTGGCCTCCACCGTTCCCGCCGCGATTGCATCGGCGTTTTCGGCATTATAAAGCTCGACATAGGCGTTAAAGGAGGCGACGAGTTCGTCGTTGGAGATGGCATAGGGCGGCGTAAACACCCCGGTCCCACTGATCACAACCTGTTGCATCATTCCTCTCCCCTATGGCGCTTTGAGTGCAGGCAACCTAGTCGCGCACATCCCCGTCGTCCAGCGTTCACACCGGACACTGCCACAAACTGACGTTGCGTCGAGCCTGTGCAAGGCCTGATTAATAAACGATGACGCTGCGTTGCAGGCCATGGGCGGCGTCTTGCGCGCGCTCCGGTTTCCCCGCATCATAGCCGTCGAGGAATACATCCGGGCCTGGACCCGGAGGAGAAGGGGAGGAGACGATGCCGCAGGACTTTAGTTCGCTTGAGGCGCGCAATGCGATTGAGGCCGAGATGGAATGGGAGGCGCGTGGCGAGCCTGTGACCATCTACGAGCGGGTGACAAAAACGGCCGAGACATTCGCCGACCGCCCCGCGTTTTCCTATCAAATCACCTCCGGTCCAAAAGACAAGGCGGAGACGATGAGCTGGCGCGAGACCCAGCAAAAGATGGTTCAGGCCGCCAATATGTTTCGTGCTCTTGGCATCGGCGAAACCGATGTTGTGGCCTATATCATGCCCAACGCCAACGAAACCGTCGTCACCTTTTTGGGCGGGATGGTGGCCGGGATCGTGAACCCGATCAACCCGCTGTTGGAACCGGAACAGATCGCCGCGATTTTACGCGAAACCAACGCCAAAATTGTGGTGACGCTCAAGGCCTTTCCAAAGACCGACGTGGCCCAAAAGGTGGCCGAGGCAGTGCGCCATGCCCCCAATGTGAACACGGTACTTGAAGTCGATCTTTTGCACTATCTCACACCGCCGAAAAAATGGATCGTGCCTTTTATTCGCCCCAAAAATCCAACCGCCGTGGCGCATCACGCCGATCTCTTGGATTTCACTACTGAGTTGGCGAAATACCCCTCGGATCGGTTGACCTTTGAGGACAGCAAAGCCGACCGCGTGGCGGCCTATTTCCACACCGGCGGCACCACAGGGATGCCGAAAGTCGCGCAACATAAATACTCGGGCATGATCTACAATGGCTGGCTTGGCAGCCGCTTGTTGTTCACCGAACAAGACAACATCATGTGCCCCCTGCCCCTGTTTCACGTCTTCGCCTGTCAGGTGATCGTGATGTCCCAGATCACATCTGGCGCACATGGGGTCTATCCAACGCCGGCGGGCTATCGCGGTGAAGGCGTGTTCGACAATTTCTGGAAACTCTGCGAACGCTGGAAAATCTCGTTTATCATCACCGTGCCGACCGCGATTTCGGCGATGATGCAGCGCAAAGTGGATGCCGATATTTCCACCGTCAAGATCGCCTTTTCAGGCTCGGCACCCTTGCCCGTCGAACTGTACAAACGGTTCGAAGCGGCGGCAGGCGTTGAGATCATCGAGGGCTATGGCCTGACCGAAGCAACTTGTCTTGTGGCTGTAAACCCGATCGGTGGGAAAAAGAAAATCGGCTCTGTCGGCATTCCTTTCCCGCACACCGATGTCAAAATCCTGCGCCATACGCCCGAAGGTCCGGTGGAATGCGATGTTGATGAGGTGGGCGAGATTTGTATCGACAGCCCAGGCGTGTTCCCTGGCTCGACCTATACGGAACAGGACAAGAACCACGACCTGTTCCACCATGACGTCTATCTGCGCACCGGGGATTTGGGCCGGATTGATGCCGATGGCTACATTTGGATCACCGGGCGCGCCAAGGATTTGATCATCCGTGGGGGTCACAACATCGACCCCGCCGAGATCGAAGAGGCCTTGGCCGGTCATGAGGCCGTCGGCTTTGTTGGGGCGATTGGGCAACCCGACGCCCATGCGGGTGAAATCCCCTGCGCCTATGTCGAGTTGGTCGATGGCGCGAGTGTGACACCCGAGGCATTGATGGCCTATGCCAAGGTCCATATCCACGAACGCGCCGCGATCCCGAAACACATCGAAATTCTGGACGAGTTGCCGAAAACCGCTGTCGGCAAAGTGTTCAAACCGGACTTGCGTAAACGTGCAATCACGCGGATTTACAATGGCGCGCTTGAGGCGTCAGAGCTTTCGGCTCGGGTGATCCATGTGGTGGATGACAAAAAGCGGGGTCTGGTGGCGCAGGTTGATCCGCAAGCCAAATCTGAGGAGGCAACGGTGTCACAAGTCTTGGGGCGCTTCACCAACCCGTGGGAATGGGCCGAGTAAACTCCAAGCCTCAAAAGCCCGGCCATTGCCGGGCTTTTTTGCGTGTCGCTCACAGGGCGATGGCACGAAACGGCTGAAAACCCTGAAAATTTGAGCCAGATCATGTCGGGTTAACCGAATTTCAACCTCTTATACGCCATGATTGTGCCCAGATCGCTGATTAGCGTGGTCTCATTGCGATCAAAGCCCGAACAAAAGGGCCTCATGAAAGGCAAACCCATGGTTGTTGGACTTATCCTTTTCTCATCTTTAGTTGCAGCCCTCATGACCGGGCTGGGCTTGGCGTTTGGGATGCCCATTTGGGCAGCACTGATCACCTATGCCGTGGTCGGATCGCTCACATTGCTTTGCGCTGCGGCCGTTCTCTATGCCCGCGCGCAAGCGACATCAAATCAGGATTGCGACCACCACAAAGATCTCGCCACCGTCTGAATCGCTGTTTCAGAGAAAATTACCTAAGGGCCTTTAAACTGGCTCAACCCCTTTAAAGTTGCGTCACAGTTTGAGGCTGCGTCACGGTGCTTCGAACCACTCATGTACAAATGTTGATGTTGATGTCACCTCGCCGCAAGGCCGCCCAAACATCCGTTTCGGGCCAAGCCTACGTCGTCAGCAATGCTGGCATCGCTCTCAAACTCCAGCAACATGCTATCCCTGATCGAAACTCTGCTGAACGCTTTCCATGAAACCAAAAGGCGCGCCGATTCCTCATGAACAGCAAGGCCTTATACGGGACAAAGCCCGCAGTTCTTCGCACAATGCCTACAGTGCATCAATAGAACCTATCAGCGCTTAAAACGCACATCCTGGTTGATCAGCATGCGAAGAAACCGCTCTAACCAAAGTGATCGCACTCAACTCAGACAATCTCTTGAAAAATGGTGCTGCTGGAGAGAATTGAACTCTCGACCTCTCCCTTACCAAGGGAGTGCTCTACCTCTGAGCTACAGCAGCGCCGGACCGGGTGGGCAAAAGCCCCTCACCGTGGGCGGCTAATTAGACGTGATCGGGCGGCGGCGCAAGCGCAATTTCGTGAAAAATTTGACCTTGAGCGAAGTTTCTGATGTCGCATGCAAAACGGTGTGCGCGAGAAACAGACCACAAAGGACGCAAGGGCGTGCAAAGGCTGGACGTGACAGCGCGCTTTGGCTACATGAAACCCCATGGAAAACAAATCCGATCCCACCCGGAAAAGCGGCAAATCTGCGCCCAAAGGCCGCGAAGAGCGACTCAAGGCGGCGCTGAAGGCGAACCTTGCCCGGCGCAAGGCCCAAAGCCGCGCCCGCAGGACTTCCGAGGGTACGGACAATAAAGACGAGTGAGGCGGCATGGATTCGATTTTGGTGCGCGGCAATGGGCCGGTGACTGGGGATATTGAGATTGCGGGGGCGAAAAACGCCTGCCTGACCCTTATGCCCGCCACGTTGTTGTCTGAGGAGCCGCTGACGCTGACCAATGCGCCGCGCCTCTCGGACATCAAAACAATGACCGCGCTTTTGACCTCACTGGGTGCCGAAATCAGCAGCCTGCAAGAGGGCAAGGTGTTGACCATGTCTTCACATGCTGACCTCAACCCGGTGGCGGATTACGAAATCGTACGCAAAATGCGCGCCTCCAATTTGGTGCTCGGCCCGCTCTTGGCGCGTTTGGGTCATGCGGTTGTGTCCCTCCCCGGCGGATGCGCGATTGGCGCGCGCCCGATGGATTTGCACACCACGGCGCTTGAAGCCCTTGGCGCAGAGATTGAATTGAAAGACGGTTATCTGCACGCCACGACACGCGGCGGTCTCAAGGGCGCGGTGCATAAAATGCGCTTTCCGTCTGTGGGCGCGACCGAGAATTTCGTCATGGCCGCGAGTTTGGCCAAGGGCACATCCGTATTGGAAAATGCCGCGCGTGAACCGGAGATCGTCGATCTTGTCGCCTGTCTGAAAAAGATGGGTGCACAAATCGAGGGCGAAGGCACGGATCGGATCGAGATTCAGGGTGTGGACCGTCTGCATGGCGCGACCCATCCGGTGGTGACTGACCGGATCGAATTGGGCACATTCATGCTGGCCCCCGCAATCTGTGGCGGCGAAGTGACCTGTTTGGGGGGCAAACTGTCCTTGGTCGAGAGCTTTGTCACCAAATTGAACGAAGCGGGCATCGAGGTGACGGAAAGCGCGCGCGGCCTGACCGTCAAACGCACAGGAGACCGGGTGAAGTCCGTCAATGTGACAACAGAACCCTTCCCCGGCTTTCCGACCGACCTTCAGGCGCAAATGATGGCCCTGTTGTGCACTGCGACGGGCACGTCGGTGTTGGAAGAAACCATCTTTGAAAACCGCTTTATGCACGCCCCCGAATTGATCCGCATGGGCGCACAGATCGAGGTCCACGGCGGTCATGCCACGGTGCACGGGGTTGAACGCCTCAAAGGCGCACAAGTGATGGCGACCGACCTGCGCGCCTCGGTGTCGTTGATCTTGGCGGGTCTGGCCGCCGAGGGCGAAACCGTGGTCAGCCGGGTCTATCACTTGGACCGTGGCTATGAATTCGTCGAGAAAAAACTATCCGGCATTGGCGCTCATATCGAGCGGATCAAAGCGTAAAGGAAATCCCATGGTCGAAGACGCCCGGTTCGAAGACGGCGGCGAAGAGCCGATTTATCTCAAGGCCCTAGATGCAGAAGATCTGACCGTGATTTCGGCGCTCGCACAGGATGCCATCGTGCCGATGGGCGAGATTTCCTATGACGCGACCCAGCGCCGCTTTGCCATGTTGATCAACCGCTTTCGCTGGGAAGATGTCGAGACGGCTGCCAAGCGCGGCCGCCCGGTGGAACGAGTCCAAGCGGTTTTGGTGTTTGACGATGTGATGATGGCGCGCTCCTCTGGCATCTCGACGGCGGACAAAGACATGGTTCTGTCGCTCCTGAACATCGTCTTTGTCGCCGGCCCGGACGGCACAGGTTGCGTTGAGGTCACACTCGCCGGCGACGGTCAAATCGCGCTGGACATCGAAACGATTGACGTCACACTCAAAGACGTCACACGCCCCTATATCGCACCCTCACATAAGGTTCCGACCCACGACAGTTGATCTCAATTTCGACGATCACGCATTTTAAACCGGTTTAGCGACCCTCATTTCATATCAACGATAGAAAGATTTTTCATGAAACAGATTCTTTTGGCCTGCAGCTGTGCGCTTTCTCTCATGGCAACAACACACCCCGCTCAATCTGCGGCCAGCGGCGGGTCGGTCGCCATCGACAAAGATTTCGGCATGTACACCATCACATGGGACCCGCGCGGCACGACGTTGGTGCGTTGGGAAGTTTACAACAATGATGGTCTCATCGCCATTTGCGGTGGCTATTCCAGCTCAGGCGGAAGTCTTGCCTATGAACTGTCGGAAATGGCCATGAAGGACGCTCGGATCAAACTCAACGGCAAGGTGATCGCCAGAAATTTGACCTTCTTCTCCAAGCTGAAAAATCAGAAACAAAAGGTTGAGCATGTCGGAGATCCGGCCAATTGCGTTGTCACCGATGTGCCTTCCCCGAAAGGAAAAGCGGAGTTCGAACTCTACTTTGTGAAAGACACCTACCGCTATTGACAGTGAGTGCAGCGCGGCCACTTGCGCATTGGCCGCCCTGCAACACACAATCGCTCTGCCGGAGCCGCTTGAGCCGCCGCGCTAGCCGGGGTATGCCCTGTTTCGAAGGAGACCGTCATGCCCCAGTTCCTGTCCACCACGGACCCCGATTTCGAAACCCGCTTTGCCGCTGTTTTGACGATGAAGCGCGAGGACAGCCCCGATGTAGATGACATCGTGGCCGGGATCATTGCCGATGTGCGCGCGCGCGGCGATGCGGCGGTGTTGGAGCTGACGGCCAAGTTTGATCGACTCGATCTGACGCCAGAAACAATGCGCTTCTCCGACGATGAGATCGCGGGCTATTGCGCACAGGTCTCTCCTGCGGACAAGGCTGCTTTGGAACTCGCCGCCGAGCGCATCCGCGCCTATCACGTCCGTCAAATGCCCGACAATGCGCTCTGGACCGACCCGGACGGGGCCACTTTGGGCTGGCGCTGGTCGGCCGTGTCAGCGGCGGGGCTTTACGTGCCGGGTGGCGTGGCTTCTTATCCGTCTTCGGTCTTGATGAACGCGATCCCTGCCAAGGTCGCGGGCGTGCCGCGCCTGTGCATCACCGTGCCAACACCGGATGGCGTGGTGAACCCTTTGGTCCTGATGGCCGCGCGCATTGCGGGCGTCGACGAGATTTACCGCATCGGCGGCGCACAGGCGATTGCGGCGCTGGCCTATGGCACCAAAACCATCCCTCCTGTCGATAAAATCACCGGGCCGGGCAATGCCTTTGTCGCCGCCGCAAAGCGCCGGGTGTTCGGCAAGGTTGGCATCGACATGATCGCCGGTCCCTCTGAAATCTTGGTGATCGCAGACAAGCACAACGACCCCGACTGGATCGCGGTCGATTTGCTATCACAAGCCGAGCATGACGAAAGCGCACAGGCGATCCTGATCACAGATGACGCCAAATTCGCCCAATCCGTCACCGCCGCCGTTGAAAAGCGGCTTGAGACATTGGAACGGCGCAAGATTGCCGGTAAATCTTGGGAAGAGTTCGGCGTGGTGATCACCACGCGCGATTTGGATGAGGCAGCTCGGCTCTCGGACCGTTTTGCCCCCGAACATCTGGAACTTTGTGTCGAAGACCCGGATGCTCTGTCCGCCAAAGTCACCCATGCCGGGGCGATTTTCCTAGGCGCATTCACACCAGAAGCCATTGGTGACTATGTTGGCGGGCCAAATCACGTCCTGCCCACGGCGCGTTCAGCGCGGTTTTCGTCGGGCTTGTCGGTTTTGGACTTTCTCAAACGCACAACCTTGGCCAAGATGTCCCCTGCCGCTTTGGCGGCGATTGGCCCGGCGGCAGTGCGGTTGGCGACATCCGAAAGCCTTGAGGCACACGGATTGTCGGTGCAAGCGCGGCTTGATCGGTTGAATGAGGGCGGCAATGAGTAAACTTCTATCTGTTGAGATCGACGAGGCCGGCCTCGCCCCTCCGACGCCTGAGATCGAACAAGAACGCAAAGTCGCGATTTTCGACTTGTTGGAAGACAACAGCTTTGCCCTGCCCGCCCGTGACGACCGGACGGTGCCCACGGGTCCGTTCAACTTGCTTTTGGCCATTCGCGAACGCCGTCTGGTGTTTGATCTGACCTCCGAGAGCGGCGATAAGGCGGCCGAATTTCACCTCTCTCTTGGCCCGTTTCGGCAGGTGGTCAAAGACTATTTCCAGATTTGCGAAAGCTATTTCGACGCGGTCAAGAAAATGCCCCCCAGCCAGATCGAAGCCATCGACATGGCCCGGCGCGGCATTCACAACGAAGGCGCGCGGGTGTTGCAAGAGCGGCTTGAGGGCAAGGCCGAGGTTGATATCGATACGGCGCGACGCCTGTTCACCCTGATTTGCGTTTTGCACTGGGGATAGGCAGCATGGCGACAGACCTCCCGCATTCGGTTTTGTTCTGTTGCGATCACAACGCGGTCCGTTCGCCTATGGCGGAGGGGCTGATGAAGAAATTTTACCCCGGCGCCGTCTATGTTCAATCGGCAGGCGTGCATTCCGATCTTGAGGTCGACGGGTTTTCCGTTGCGGTCTGTGATGAAATCGGGGTCGAATTGCACCGCCATCGGGCGCGCTCTTTCGATGATCTCAAAGACTGGGGCGATGACATTTCCTCCTATGATCTGGTGATCGCGCTGTCTCCGGCCTCACAAAGACAAGCGCTCGAACTCACACGATTTTACCATCTGGACGTCGAATATTGGCCGATCATGGACCCCACTGGCATCGGCGAAACCCGCGAGGCCAAACTTGACGCCTACCGCCAAGCCCGCGATCAAATCATCGCTCGGATGCTGGCCCGATTTGGCCCAGCCCAAAGCTCCTAAAGGACCGCTCCCATGACTGCCGCACAAGACACCACCCTTGCGCTATTGACCCGCTATTACGCCGCCTTCGCCACGCAGGATCACGCCGCGATGCTTGATTGCCTCACCGACGATGTGGTGCATCACATCAATCAAGGCGAGGCCGAGACTGGCAAAGCGGCTTTCGCGGCATTTCTTGACGTGATGGACACCGCCTATTGCGAACGTCTCACCGACATGGTGCTCTTTGCCTCAGAGGATGGCACACGCGCCGCCGCGGAATTCCGGGTTTTGGGCACATATCTCAAAACCGCAGAGGGCTACCCGGAGGCGCATGGTCAGACCTATGATCTGCCAGCGGGCGCGTTCTTTAGCCTGAAAGGCGGTAAAATCGCCCGAATTTCCGTCTATTACAATGCCGCTGACTGGGTCGAGCAAGTGTCATGAGCCTCACTTACCGCACCCTGCGCGGGCCGGATGTGACGGCGGCTTTGGATGACTTGGCACGGCTGCGGATCACGGTGTTTCGCGATTGGCCTTATCTCTATGACGGCTCGCTGGACTATGAGCGCAGCTACATGGCCAGCTATGTCGGCAATCCCCGCGCCATTTTGGTCGCGGCGTTTGACGGCGACCGTCTGGTCGGGGCCTCCACTGGCTCGCCCTTGATAGATCACGCCGATGATTTCGCAAATGCCTTTGCCACCAGTGACTTGCCCTTGGATCAGGTGTTTTATTGCGCCGAATCCGTGCTTTTGGACGCCTACCGTGGCCAAGGCGCGGGGCACAGGTTCTTTGACGCCCGCGAATCCCATGCCCGCGATATGGGCTTTGCCACTTCGGCCTTTTGCTCGGTGATCCGCCCGGAGGACCACCCGCTGCGCCCCAAAGATACGCGCAGCCATGATGCGTTTTGGCGCGGACGCGGCTATGCCCCCTTGCCTGAAGTTGTAGCGGAATTTGACTGGAAAGATGTAGATCAGGCGCAATCGACCCAAAAGCGCCTGCAATTTTGGGGGAAAGCCCTGTGAGATTGATCGCCGCTACATGGGCCCCCGTCTGGCATGACGCGCCGGACCTGTGGCTGGACCGCTACCGCGCAGCCTTAGCTGAGGTCAAAGCCGATCACGACACATTGGTGATCTTCCCCGAATATGCCGCCATGGAGGCGGCGTTTTACGGCGATGCGCCATTGGATGCACAGGGTTGGATGCGCCGGGGGGCGGATCATTTCGCACGCTATTGCGACGGCATTCGGGCTTTGGTCGCAGAAACCGGCGCGACAATTTTGAGCGGATCGGGCTTTGCCGCCTCACACGACAGCTATGTCAATCGCGCGCTATTTTGCGGCCCCGAAGGCGAGACCTTCGTCGAAAAACACATGCCCACCCCCTATGAGCGCGCCCTCAACATGGCTGCGGGGCGGCCCGGCCCGGTGATCGATACACGCTTTGGTAAGATCGCCGTGCTGATTTGTTATGACAGTGAATTCCCGCACTTGGCGCGCCGATATGTCGAGGCAGGCGCAGAGATCCTTTTGGTCCCGTCTTGTACCGACACCGAACAGGGGGCAAGCCGGGTTGAGATCGGATGCCGCGCCCGGGCGCTTGAGGGGCAGGTCTTGGTGGCGATGGCACCCCTCGTTGGCGAGGTCACGCAATGCGAGGTGATCGACGTCAATCTGGGTCAGGCGCGGGTGTTTTGCGCCCCCGATGTCGGCGCACCCGACGATGGGATATTGGCCCAAGGTCCGCGCAATGCACCGGGGTTTGCCATTTTGGATGGGCTTGAACGCCGACTCGGTGCCGGGCGCAAAGAGACGCATGTCAGTGTCCCAGACCACTGGCCAGAGAGCGAATCCATCGCTTTGACGTGGGATTGTACCCCCCTTGTGCTGAAATAACGCGAAATCCACCTTGAAAAGCGGCTGTTAAAGGCGCATTTACTGCGTCGCCCGTATACTGACGGGTGGAACAACTATGGAGTGAACATGGCCAAGGAAGAAATGCTCGAATTTCCCGGTGTCGTTAAGGAACTCCTGCCGAACGCGACATTCCTGGTCGAGCTGGAAAACGGCCATACGATCATCGCTCACACGGCAGGCAAAATGCGCAAGAACCGCATCCGCGTTCTCGCAGGCGACAAAGTTCAGGTCGAAATGACCCCCTACGATCTGACCAAGGGTCGGATCAATTACCGTTTCCGTTAAACGCGGGTTCAACGGGTCCCCTATGAAACTGATCCTCGGTTCAGCCAGCCCGCGCCGGAAAGAGCTTCTGGCGCAGCTGGGGCTTGTCCCCTTTGACGTGCGCTCCCCCGACATCGACGAAGACCCACACAAGGCCGAATTGCCGCGCCCCTATTGCGCGCGCATGGCCCGGGAAAAAGCGATGGCGGTGCCGCGGACCGAAGACGAGATCGTGCTTTGCGCCGACACCACCGTAGCCCTTGGACGGCGGATCATGGGCAAACCTGTTGACGAAAAAGAATGTGCCGAGTTTCTTTTGGCCATGTCCGGGCGACGTCACAAGGTGATCACCGCCGTGGCCGTGGCTTATGGCGATCGCGTGTGGGAGGCCGATGTGGTCACCACCGTGAAAATGAAACGCCTGTCTGATGTCGAACTCAACAGCTACCTCAACAGCAATGATTGGCGCGGCAAGGCGGGCGGCTATGGCATTCAAGGGCCTGCGGGTGCGTTCATCCCGTGGATTCAAGGCAGCTATTCGGCCGTGATGGGCCTGCCCGTGGCGGAAACCGCAACCCTTTTGATGACGGCGGGCTATCCCGTGTATGGAGACCCGCGATGATTGGCAGTGTGATTGCGCTTGGCGAGATCAACGGACAAAAGGCCGCCGCATGGATTGTAGACGGTCGACTGGAAGACCTGATTGTCGATGCGGGCGAAGATGCCCCCCCTGCCCCCGGTGCGATTTTTCGCGCCAAAGGCGGGCGGTCTTTAAAGGGCATGGGCGGCGCGTTGTTGGACCTACCGAATGGCGAACAGGCCTATCTGCGCGGCAACAAGGGCCTCAAACCCGGCGCGCCGATGTTGGTCCAAGTCAGCCACATTGCTGAACCCGGCAAGGCCGTACCAGTGCTGACCCGGCTGTTGTTCAAATCGAAATATGCGATCATCACGCCGGAGGCCCCCGGCCTGAACATCTCGCGCCAAATCTCCGATGACGAGGCGCTGATCCGGCTGCATGAACTGGCCTCCGAGGGCATGGATGGCGCGGATGAGACGCTTGGCCTGATCCTGCGCTCTGCCTGCGAAGGCGCGACGGATGAGGCCGTCGCCGACGACATCGCCGCCATGCGGACACTCGCCGAGGCCGTTCTGGCCGACCTGCCTGGCACGCCCGAATTGCTGGTCGATGGGCCGGATGCCTGGGAGGTCGCTTGGCGCGATTGGCCCGAGGTTGACGTGTTTGACGACAGTGAACAGGCGTTCGACAATCACGGCGTACACGAATTGATCGACGCGGCACTTGATCCACGCGTGCCGCTCAAATCCGGCGCATCGGCCTATATCGAACCGACCCGCGCCCTTGTCGCGATTGACGTGAACACCGGTGGCGATTTCTCTCCGGCGGCGGGCACCAAAGCCAATATCGCCCTCGCGCGCGACTTGCCGCGACAGCTTCGCCTGCGCGGCTTGGCCGGGCAGATCACCATCGATTTGGCCCCGATGCCGAAAAAAGACCGCCTGCCGTTCGAGCAGGCCCTCAAAGCCGCATTCAAATCCGATGGCAATGACACGGTTTTAGCCGGATGGACCCCGCTGGGCCATTTCGAAATCCAAAAAAAGCGCACCCGCGTGCCGCTAACACAGGCGCTTTCATGAGCTGCCCCATCTGCAAAGGCGAAGCGGTCGCCAAATACCACCCCTTTTGTTCCAAGCGCTGCGCCGACATCGACCTTGGCCGTTGGATGAACGGCACCTATGCCGTCCCCTCCGGGCGCGAGGAAGACCCCGAAGAAATTGCCGAAGCCTTGGAAGAGATGCTGCGGAGCTCTGAGGCGGATGAGGCCAAAAAGCCGCAATAAAGCCTACTGCCACTGGCCTGAGGCTGGGATATGGCCAGGCCCACAGCGCCGATCAACATGGCATGCACAGCGTCCAAAATCCCAGAGTCAGTTTTTTAAAGAGACGCTTTAGAAACTTCACTTTCCCTCTGGACAGTCCCGCCCCCTCCGACTAGAAACCCGCTACCCGAACGACACGTCGTTCTCCGGTGCCCGGGTAGCTCAGGGGTAGAGCAGTGGATTGAAAATCCTCGTGTCGGTGGTTCGATTCCGCCCCTGGGCACCATTTAAGTCCCATATACATATGAACTCGCGCTGCACAGGCGTGCCCCCATCACAACACAGCTCTGCGCGTCTGTGTTGGCAAGTCGCGCAAAAGGCCATCGTTTTGCGGCGGGATCAACGTGAACCCCATTGAAACCCTCCCAGAAATAGACGAGTCTGAGAGGGTATTCTTTTAAACAGTCACCGGCAGGCACCACATGTACGCGTATGACGAGACACTCACGATTCACGGCATAAAAGTAGCCTTTGTTCCCGATATCATCACCCCAACGATCGAAAAGCCCATGCGAAAGGGCAAATACGAGAAGGGGGAGGTTGAGATCATGCGGGCCATTTTGCAGCCCGGAGATCGGCTTTTGGAACTTGGTGCCGGTGTCGGAGTGGTGTCAAGTGCTGCGGCCTCTGTTGAGGGGGTCGAGGCGGTTTTGTCGATTGAGGCCGACCCGAACCTTGTGCCGATGATCAAAGAAACGTGGCGGCTGAATGGCATTGAAACCGCTGAGCTGCGCAATGGCGTGGCGATGGCAAAGGCCGGCGATCCGGTGAAATTTTACATCCGCGACAATTATTGGGCCAGTTCAATGGAACCGGACTCGCGGCCTTATTCGCGTATCGAAGAGGTGCCCTCAGCAGGCATGGACGCGCTGTTTCAGGAGTTCCGTCCCACCGTATTGTCCTGTGACATCGAAGGCGGGGAACTTGGGCTTTTGGATGAGGTGGACCTGTCCGGACTGCGCCATATCGTGATGGAAGTGCATCCAAAGGTCTATGGCCAAGAGGGGCTGCGCAAGATCGTTGAAATGCTTGGAGCCAAAGGGTTTTTGCCCTCCCCTGACACCAAACCCGACTCGTCGGTCAAGCGCTTTGATCGTGTCTTGGTCGAGGGGAAAATGATCGAAGGGGCGGCCCTGCCTCGGCGGCCATACCGGCCTTGGGGGGCTGAGGCCCCGCGCATTCTGATCCCGACCTGCATGAAAAACGAAGGCCCCTTTATCCTTGAATGGATCGCGTGGCATCGCGCCGTCGGGGTCACGGATTTTCTGGTGTTCACCAATGATTGCACCGATGGTACGGACAAGTTGCTCGACCGGCTCGATGATATGGGGATTGTGCGGCATATGGCCAACCCGGCTCTGGGATCGGATGCGACGAATTTCCAACCCGTGGCCTTGCGCTATTTGCCTTACACCCGCGAAATGCGGGAGGTTGATTACGTTATTTCCATGGATGTGGACGAGTTTATCAACATCCGTGTGGGTGAGGGTCGCTTTGAGGATTTATTTGCGGTCACCGGGGAATTCGACGTGTTGTCGATGTCCGAAATCAATCACGGCTCCAACAACAAGCTGGCTTACGAACGCAAATGGGTGACCGAAGCCTATCCGGGTCATCAATCCACCACACCGGGCAAACAGAAAGCGCACCGGGGCGTCAAAAGCATCACCCGCCTCAGCCCCCGCGTCAACGCGATCCGCAATCACCGCCCGGACGTTTCGCAAAACTTGGGCCAGGCGATTTGGCGCGATGGATCGGGACGCGCGCGTCCCGGCTTTCTCAAAGACCCGGAGATGAATGGGTGGGATTGTCGCGGGGCCTATGATCTTGTGTCCTTGGATCATTTCCCTCTGCGCTCACTGGAGTGTTTTCTGGTCAAAATGCATCGTGGGGACGTGGTTGTGGCCGACAAGAGCGTGTCCAACCGCTATTGGCGCACTCGCAACAATAATGGCGAAACCAGCTCTGATCTCACCCGGTTTGGCGCGCTGGCCCGCAAGGAATATGACCGCCTCCTGACTGATCCCACATTGGCAAGCCTGCACGAAGCCTGCTGTACGGCGCATGAAGCACGGATCGCGTCACTCGCTGGTGTTAAGGAATTCGAAGAGCGCAAAAAATGGATTTTCAGCGAGGCGTGGGACGGAGAGATCCCCGAAGCCTATCGTCAGCCGACCTCGGAAGCCGCCGAGTAAGCCGCGATTCAGAAAAGATGCGCGGGACTTAAGCGACTTGAACCGGACTGCTTTGCTGGGCATAATGGCGTCAACGACCGGAAACCGGCGATAAAGAAAGAGGCAGTATGAGCACCCGACTCCCCCGAGCGATGTCGCCGATGGCTGAAGACCTGCGTGAAAAAATTATTTCCGATCCGGATATGATTTTAGACGATCTGGACGTGATGCGCGCGCTCATCGCCGCCAATGAACGCACTTCTGGCGACAATATCGTGGATTTGCGCGGCATTGCCATGGAGCGGCTTGAGGATCGGCTGGACCGTTTAGAAGACACCCATCGCGGGGTGATTGCCGCCGCATATGAAAACCTTGCCGGCACAAACCAAATCCACCGCGCCGTATTGCGCCTGTTGGAACCTTCTGATTTCAAATCATTTCTCACCGCATTGTCTGGCGATGTCGCCAACACGCTACGCGTCGATGCGGTGCGGCTTTTGTTGGAAACCAAGGTCGAAGACGCCGATCCCGCCGTCAAAAAACTGGGCGATGTGTTGATCACCGCCGAACCGGGGTTCATCGACACCTATATTACCTTTGGCCGCAACATTCCCGTGCGGCCCGTCACCTTGCGCCAGGTCTCGCCCGAGGCGGACCTCATCTACGGCACTTCCGCGGGCTATATCCATTGCGAAGCCTTGATGAAACTCGACCTCGGCGCGGGCCGCCTGCCCGGCCTGTTGATTTTCGGCTCCGAAGACCCGCATATGTTCCGTCCGGCGCAGGGCACGGATTTGTTAAACTTTTTCTCGGGCGTATTCGAACGCATGATGCGCCGCTGGCTCGGATGAGTCTCGCGCTCACAGACGGGATGCGGGACACGCTTTCCGACTGGCTTGACCGCGAACGTGCGCTCAAAAACGCCTCTGAGCACACGATCACCGCCTATACCCATGACGTCACTGGCTGGCTTGCCTTTCTGGCCAATCATCTGGGCGGAGGGTTTGGTCCCGCCCGTCTCAGCACACTCACGCTCACCGATATGCGCGCGTGGATGGCGCATGAACGCGGGCGCGGCGTGGCCCCCCGGTCGCTGGCGCGCGCGCTGTCTGCGGTGAAAACCTTCACCCGGTTTCTGGCAGAACGCGACGGGTTTGATGCCACGGCGATCCTGTCCACCCGCTCACCTAAATTCCAACGCAAACTGCCCCGTCCCTTGACCGTTGAAGCGGCGCAGTCGTTGCTCTCGACGGTCGAGTTGCAATCCGAGGAGCCATGGATCGCCGCGCGCGATGTGGCGGTGGTGACCTTGCTGTACGGCTGTGGCTTGCGGATTTCCGAGGCGCTGTCGCTCACCGGCACCGATGTGCCAATGGGCGAGGTGATCCGCATCATCGGTAAGGGCAACAAAGAGCGCATTGTACCGGTCTTGCCCGTCGCCCGGCGCGCCGTTGCGGAATATGTCCGGCTCTGCCCACATGAACTGGCGGCGAAAGCCCCCCTGTTTCGCGGCAAACGCGGCGGGCCACTCAATCCGCGTTTGATTTCAAAGGTCACGGAAGCCGCGCGGATGCAGCTGGGCCTGCCCTCAAGTGTGACACCCCACGCGATGCGCCATTCTTTTGCGACCCATTTGCTGACCGCAGGCGGCGATTTACGGGCGATTCAGGAGCTATTGGGCCATGCCTCGCTGTCCACAACTCAGGCCTATACGGCGGTGGACACAGCGCGTCTGTTACAAGTGTACGAGGCCGCCCATCCGCGCGCAAAAAACGGCTCATCTTGAACCTCCTCCACCTTTTGTTCATCTCCTCTCTCTTAAACTGAATGACAGCTTAAACCACAGGCTGTCACAGCGAAAAGGGGATGGGACATGACAGACAAAGTGCCGACGTTTTTCTCCAAAAGCTCCGACGGATCGGACACGCCGCCTTTGACAAAGAGCGGTCCGAGTTTGCGCGAAGTGGCCGTGATCAGCCGCATCACCCAAGAGGATTTCCTGACGCAACTGTCGCGGGCGTTGGCCGATTATGACAAGGACGGTGATGGGCCTTTGACCGAGGAAGAATGGCGCTGGGTTGAGGACGGGTTGAAAAACGGGGGATGACCGTCCTTAAATTCTCATCAAAGAGTGCACGGGCAAGCGCATTCTTGAACGACACCACCTTGGCACGACAAAAAGGGCACCCAATCGAGTGCCCTTTTAAACAATTTAGAGCAACGCCTTAGTTTACCCCAGCGCCTCATCGCAACGCGCACACACACCGGCGTGGCTGTGCGTGCCAACGTCAGGCAGGATTTTCCAGCAACGCTGACATTTCTCGCCCTCGGCCTTTTCAAACACAACCCCAATCCCTTCGACCTCGCCAAGGCGGAACGCCTCAGACGGGGCGGCATCTTGGGTCAATGTCAGCGCGGAGGTGATGCACAGATCGGCAAAATCAATGGATTTGAGCGCTGACAACACGCCCGCATCCTCGACATGCACGATGGGAGCCGCCTCCAAAGAGGCCCCGATCACCTTGTCCTGGCGTTGGATTTCCAAGGCGGCGGTGACGACACGGCGCGCTTTGCGGATGTCGGCCCATTTCGCTGCCAAATCACCGTCCAACCAGCCAGAGGTGGTTTCCGGGAAATCGACCATATGCACGGAACTGTCCGCACCCGGAAAGCGCTCCAACCAGACCTCTTCCATGGTGAAGGTCAGGATCGGGGCAAGCCATGTGGTCAGGCGGTGATAGAGGATATCCAACACGGTGCGTGCAGCGCGGCGACGCGCGGTGTCGCCATCGCAATAGAGCGCATCTTTGCGAATGTCGAAATAGAAGGCCGAGAGATCGACCGTGGCAAAGTTGAACACTGCGGTCCAAACGCCGGAGAAATCAAACGTCCGGTAGCCTTCGCGCACGGTTTGATCGAGTTCCGCCAAACGGTGCAACACCCAACGTTCAAGCTCGGGCATATCCGCCACATCGACACGATCCGCCTCGGTGAAATCATTCAGCGAGCCCAACATATACCGCATGGTGTTGCGCAAACGGCGATAGCTGTCGGCCACACCTTTGAGGATTTCCGGCCCAATGCGTTGGTCCGCGGTATAATCCGCCTGCGCCACCCAAAGCCGCAAAATATCGGCGCCGTATTGTTTGACGATCGTCTCCGGCACGATGGTATTGCCCAAGGATTTGGACATTTTCATGCCCTTCTCATCCAAGGTAAACCCATGCGTTACAACATTTTTATAGGGCGCACGGCCCTTGGTGCCACAGGCCTGCAACAAGGACGAATGGAACCACCCACGGTGTTGGTCGGTGCCCTCCATATAGACATCCGCGATGCCATCGGGTGTGCCGTCTTCGCGGTCGCGCAGCACGAACGCATGGGTGGACCCCGAGTCGAACCACACATCCAAGACGTCGAACACTTGGTCATAGGCGTCCGGGTCGGCGATGCCATCAAGCATCTTTGCCTTGAACCCGTCCTCATACCAAACATCCGCGCCATTCGCGTCGAAGGCGGCTTTGATGCGGGCGTTCAGATCGGCGTTTTTCAACAGGAAATCAGGGTCGGTCGGCAGCGCGCCTTTTTTGGTGAAACAGGTCAGCGGCACACCCCACGCGCGTTGACGCGAGAGCACCCAGTCCGGGCGGCTTTCGATCATCGAATAGAGCCGGTTGCGACCGCTTACAGGCGTCCATTTGACCAGCTCGTCGATGGAGCGCAGCGCACGTTCGCGGATGGTGTCGCCGTATTCGCCCATGCCATCGTCGAGTTTGCGATCCACAGCGGCAAACCATTGCGGCGTATTGCGGAAAATGATCGGGCTTTCGAGCGCCACGAATGCGGGTAGGAGTGGGTCACACGTCCGCGCGCGATGATGCCCCCCGCCTCAACGAGTTTCGCGATCACGGCCCCGTTGGCTTTGCCCTCTTTGCCCTTTTGATCGAACACGGTCAGCCCGGCGAAGAACGGCACATGCGGCAGAAACTCGGATTCTTCGCCCACGTTATGGGTCATCCGGTCGATCCAGTTGCGTTTGACGAAACAGTCGTAGTCGTCGGCACCATGGCTCGGCGCGGTGTGCACGAACCCCGTACCGGCATCCGCCGTGACATGATCGCCGTCAATCATCGGGACCTCGTAGTCCCAGAAGCCGTCCGCGCCTTCGATCCCCGCGAAAGGATGCGCCAAAGTCAGCCCGCCAAGCTCTTCGGAGGTGACATCGCGCACACGGGTGAACTCG
This sequence comes from Roseobacter sp. TSBP12, assembly GCF_009129705.1. NCBI lineage: Bacteria > Pseudomonadati > Pseudomonadota > Alphaproteobacteria > Rhodobacterales > Roseobacteraceae > Roseobacter > Roseobacter sp. TSBP12. The sequence continues at coordinate 42,786 of NZ_PYIB01000040.1, read as the reverse complement.
GTCACACGGGATTTGCCCAAAGCGTCCTCGGCCAAAGCATCAGCAAAGATATAAAGCTCGCCGGGGGCAGTCCAGCTTTCGTCTTCCGTGGCTTTCACCTCGTAGAGCCCGTAGTTGATTTTCGGGTTATAGGCGACGGCCTTATTCGACGGGATGGTCCAAGGGGTCGTGGTCCAGATGACGACGCGGGCGTCCAAAAGATCATCGCTAAGACCAACGCGAGAATGGGATGACAAAGCCTCACTAGAAGTTTGGAGTTTGATTGCAGGTTCGGAAACATCTGCAGCATCAACCACCTTAAACGGCACCCAAATCGTATGCGACTTGTGGTCGTGATACTCGATCTCGGCCTCTGCCAGCGCGGTTTTTTCAACCGGCGACCACATCACAGGCTTGGAGCCTTGGTACAGCGTGCCGTTCATCAGAAATTTCATGAACTCGTCGGCGATCACCGCCTCGGCATGAAAATTCATCGTCAAATAGGGATCGTCCCAGTTGCCATAAACGCCCAGACGTTTGAATTCTTCGCGCTGGATGTTCACCCACTCGTCGGCAAAAGCGCGGCATTCCTGGCGGAAATCAATCACCGGCACGTCGTCTTTGTTCTTGCCTTTTTGGCGGTATTTCTCCTCGATCTTCCATTCAATCGGCAGGCCGTGACAATCCCAACCCGGCACATAGCGCGCGTCAAAGCCCATCATTTGGTGCGAACGCGTGATGATGTCTTTGATGGTTTTGTTCAACGCATGGCCGATGTGCAAATGGCCGTTGGCATAGGGAGGGCCGTCGTGCAGCACGAAAGAGGGGCGATCCTCGGCTTTGCCCTTTTCACGCAGGCGTTGGTAGAGGCCCATCTCCTCCCAGCGCGCCAACCAATCGGGTTCGCGTTTGGGCAATCCCGCGCGCATCGGAAAGTCGGTTTTGGGCAGATTGAGCGTGTCTTTATACTCGGGCGTGGTCGTCTCGGAACACATATCGGAAGTCCTTGGGGAATGGCATGGATCATTGGGATCATTGGGGCGATCGAAGGGCGGCGCGGGTCACCATACGCCTTGTCCCGGCGGCTCAGTGGATCAGAGCGCCGGGCTGCTAATTCGAATAATCAGGGCAGCCATGAATGTCATATCCGCCTTATAGGCGGGGGGCGGCGCTTGGGCAAGCACACTTGCCTGCGCCTTTGCCGCATTGCAGCCCGCGCCAAACCCGCGCAAGATCGACAGGCTTACACTCAGAGGTTCCACAGAGGCTCCCATGTCCGAAACACGCTCCGCCCTGCCCCCGAAATTCGATATCTCGCATGACGACATGGACCGCGTTTTGGCCCGGTTTTACGCCAATGTGCGCCGCCACCCCGAACTGGGTGCAGTGTTTGGGGCGCATGTCAAAGACTGGCCCGCACATGAGGAAAAAATCGGACGCTTTTGGCGCAACGCGATTCTGCATGAGCGGCAATATGACGGGTTTCCTCAACGGGTGCATTTGATGGCGCCCGAGGTGAAGGAGCATCATTTCGCCCTCTGGCTCGGCCTGTTTGACGACGCACTCACCGCAGAACTCGACGCAGAAACAGCGGCGAAATGGTCCGAAATTGCCCACCGCATCGGTCGGGCGTTTCGCATGGGGATTGCACAACGCGACCAACCCCAAGACGCGCCGCCCAAGCTCTTTTAATAAAACCGTTTAAAAACGGACCCATATCCGCCATATCGCGTTGAACCAAAGCAAAACGACGGACCCCAGCGGTGACCATGCCCCAAACCACCCCCCTCACCATTGCCATTGCAGGCGCAGGCATCGGCGGGCTAGCCGCTGCATCCTTGCTGGCCGATCAGGGTCATCACGTGACACTATTCGACCAATTCGACACGCCGCGCTCTGTTGGCTCTGGCCTTGTGATCCAACCTGTCGGACGGCGGGTTTTGGACGCGGTTGGCGCGGGCGGCACGGCGCGCGCTCTGGGTCATAACATTCAACGGATGCTGGGACGCGAGACCCAAAGTGGCAGACGCGTTTTGGACGTCAGTTACGGCTCAAGTTACGGGCTCGCGATCCACCGGGCAGCGCTGTTTCACAGCCTCATGGAGGCGGTTCAGACCCGCACTGTGACGCTTATGCCCGCGCACAAGGTCACGGGCCGGGAAGGGTCCTATCTGACGTTCGAGGCCGGTGTGCGCAGCGGTCCATTTGATCTCATCATTGACGCCAGCGGCGCAAACTCCGCGCTCAGCCCGATCAAACCCCGCCCCCTGCCCTATGGCGCGATTTGGACCACCGTGGACTGGCCGAACACGAGTCTGCCGACCACGGAGCTGTCTCAACGCTACCGCCGCGCCAACCGGATGATCGGCGTCATGCCAATCGGGACGCTCCCCGGTGAAACCAGCCAAAAAGCGGCGCTGTTTTGGTCGCTGCCGCGCGAAGGCTATGCAGACTGGCAAGACCGCGGCCTTGCGCGCTGGAGATCGGAGGCCTTGGCGCTTTGGCCCGATCTCGCTCCCTTCATGGATCAAATCACTGCGCCCGAGCAAATGGTCATGGCGCGCTACACCCATGGCACTTTGCGCAAACCTTTTGGCGACGGCATCGCCCATATCGGCGACGCCGCCCACCGCGCCTCACCGCAATTGGGCCAAGGGGCCAATATGGCACTTTTGGATGCCTGGGCCTTGGCGCAAGCGATCCGGTATTTCCCGCTGGACACCGCCCTGCCCGCCTACGCCCGCGCCCGCCGCGCCCATGTGTTCGCTTATCAATCCATGTCGGCGGCGTTCACGCCACAGTACCAATCCGACAGCCGGATTTTGCCCTTTGTCCGTGACCGAATTTTGTTCCCACTTTCGATCCTCCCACCCGCTAAACAGCTTTTGACCGCTCTGGTCAAAGGCTCACTCCTGCCACCCTTGGGCTATCTCACACCGCAGGATCACTCCGACGTCTGACCCTTATCAAACAACCCGGTCAAAGCCCGTTTCACTGTGCCGGAGACAGAGGGTTTGGTGCCTTTGGTGAACGGCAGCGGGCGACAGACCTCGATCGCGGCAACGCCGACGCGGGCGGTCAGCGCGCCGTTGACCACGCCCTCGCCAAAGCGGCGCGAGACTTTCGACAACACGCCGCCCCCCGCCATGGTGCCGATCAAATCGTCGCCCACGGCCACGGCACCGGTCGCAACCAAATGGGTCAAAACGGATTTCGTCACCCGCCATGAGCCCAAGGTGCCCGAGCGACCGCCATAAATCTCCGCGATCCGCCGGATCATCCGCAGGTTCGAAGTCAGCGCGGCAAAGACATCGGCCAGCGCGAGCGGCACAAGCGCCGTGACGGTCGCCACTTGGCGCGCCGCGGCTTCGACCTCGCGACGTGCGGCGGCATCCAAAGGCGAAAGGAGTTCAACCTCCGCCAAGCCCAAAAGCCCATCTGCGTCAAAGACTTCGCCTTTGCGTTCATTAAACCGATCCTTGCCCCAATTGATCTCGGGTCGATGAGCATAGAGGGTCAAAAGCCGATCCGTGACCGCCTTTGCACCGTGTAAATCCCCACGCGTCGCAGCCTCTGCGGCGGCTTTATGCAGCGTATCGATGCGTTTGAGCCGGGCAAACGCGGCCAGTTCTTTCAACGCGATCGCGGCCAAGACCGCCACAAACGCCCCGGTCAACGCCAAGGCGACATAGCCTAAAATTGCGTTGCGTTCGATCAGGCGCAGAATGAAATCATAGGCGGCGAACGAGATCACAAAGGTGAACAGCGCCGTGAACAACCGCCAAAACCACCGCGCCAAAGCCGAAGGGCGGCGCGTGGCCAAAACGGCCATCCGCTCCATCGCGGCCGGGCGCGCAAGTGGCGCGAGGTCCGGCACCGGATCGGCGGTGGACGGCGTTTGCACGGGCGCTTCGTCAATCTCGATCATGACCGGGCCTTTGCGCGAATGTGAGGCGGGGGCCTCTGTCATAACTTGTCTCCAATCAAGAAATCAGCGGCGCGATCAAGCCGGATATGCGGCGGCCCCTCGCCGGGGCGCAGGGTCAGACGCGCGGGTTGAAACCGCATGATTTCATACTCGCCGTCCAACCAATTTTGCGCCCCTTGGCGCGCAGGGGCGAGGATATGGCTTGGGTCTTCGGGCAATTCACCGGGATAAAACGCCGCCTGTTTGCCGCTTTCCGTCAGGCCCCGCACACAGTCCAAAGGCTTGCCCTCATGGGTCACGGTTTCCTCAACCGTGGCGCGCAAAGCGGCAATGGACATGGCCATCGTGCCGGCCCCGGCATAATCCGCCCGGTCGCGGGCATCGCGCACCAGCGCCTCCATGATCGCGGTCAGACGCGGGTGTTGCGCATGGTGGATGTGATCGGCTTTTGTGGCAGCAAACAGGATTCTACTGACCCGTTTTTGCCCCAGAAGCGACAGAATGCGCCCAACCCGACCGGGACGAAACGCGGCCAGAATATCCGCCAGTGTCCGGCGCAGGTCTTCGACCGCTTTCGGGCCAGAATGGATCGCGCCCAAAGCATCGACCAAAACGATCTGACGATCAATTTTGGCGAAATGGTCGCGAAAAAACGGTTTCACCACCTCGCGTTTATAGGCCTCATAGCGGCGCTCAAACTCCCGTGCCATGGACCCGCGCGGGGCCTCACCCGCAGGCAGCGGGGCAAAGGTCAAAACCGGTGACCCATCCAATTCACCGGGCAATAAAAACCGCCCCGGCGTGCAATCGGAATACCCCGCCGCGCGCGCCGCCTGCAGATAGGCGGTGAAACTTTGGGCCAGTTTTTTGGCCTCCGGCTCCGCGTGTTTGGTGGTCGCATCAAACGCCGCCAAGGCCTCGGTAAACCCCGCCCCCTCAGGACGGGTGGTGGCGGCGGTCAACGCCTCGGCGGACCACTCGGCAAAGCTCTTTTCCATCAGACCCAGATCCAAAAGCCACTCGCCGGGATAATCGACAATATCGAGATGCACGGTGCGTGGGCCAGACAGAGAGCCCAAAATCCCGGTCGGGCGCACTTTGAACGACAGGCGCAGCTCGGAGATGGCACGGGTACTTTCGGGCCACTGCGGCGCAGGCGCCGTGAGGGCGGCAAGATGGGTTTCATAATCAAACCGCGGCACGGTGTCGTCGGGTTGCGGTTGCAAATAAGCGGCGGTGATCGCGGTGCCCGGACCGAATTGCGGCATCCGGCCCCGGTCCAAAAGATTGGCGACGAGCGAGGTGATGAACACCGTCTTGCCCGCCCGCGACAGGCCGGTGACACCCAACCGCACCACGGGCTCAAACAGCGCCTCATGAACGCCGTCCTGGACCGTTTCAACGCCCCGGAAAACCCTGTCTGCAATATCGTTCAGGATCAAATCCCGCCCCTTCTCATATGTTTATGGCTTTAAGATAAGCACGAGAGGGCGGGGTTAAAAGGGAGAAAGGCTGGACGGCTTCCCCGTGCCGGGGTAAACGCGCGTTATGCCCAGATATGCCCTCTTGATCGAATACAACGGCGCGCCTTTTTCCGGTTGGCAACGTCAAAAGCAACACCCCTCGGTTCAGCAGGCGGTGGAAGAGGCGTTGCGCAAACTGGAACCCGACTGCCCGGGGATCGGCGCGGCGGGGCGCACGGATGCGGGGGTGCATGCCTCCGGTCAGGTGGCGCATTGCGATATGACAAAGGAGTGGGACCCGTTCCGGTTAAGTGAGGCGCTCAATCATCACCTCAAACCCGCGCCCGTGGCGATTTTACACGCAGCCCGTGTTGCGGATGACTGGCACGCAAGGTTTTCGGCCCATGAGCGGCGCTACATGTTTCGGCTGATTTCCCGGCGCGCGCCCTTGGTGCATGAGGCGGGTAAGGCGTGGCATATCAACCATCCGCTCGACCGCGACAGGATGCAAGCGGGGGCGGATCGCCTGATTGGCCTGCATGATTTCACCACCTTTCGCTCGACCATGTGCCAAGCCGACAGTCCTGTGAAAACATTGGATGAATTTCGGATCGAAGCGCACGCCATCCCCTATGGGACCGAGTATCGGTTTTACCTGCGGGCGCGCTCGTTTTTGCACAACCAAGTCCGGTCTTTTGTCGGGACCTTGGAGCGCGTTGGCGCGGGATCGTGGACGCCTCAGGATGTCACGACGGCGCTTGAGGCCTGTGATCGCGCGGCCTGTGGGCCGGTCTGTCCGCCGCAGGGATTGTATCTGATGGGTGTCGGTTACGCGGATGATCCGTTTGCATCCTCCGCTACGCCCACCTAAGCGACGTCGAAAAGCCGCCCCAAGCCTGCCCCATTTCGGCCCGATTCACCTGTCAGCAAATGTCGTGTCGTATAAAGGAGCCTTGTCATGGACCTCACCGCCATCACATTTGATCAGTTGGCTTTGGCCATCATGACCACAATCGCAATCCGCGAAGTAATGATCGTGGCATTGCCGGACCGGATTGCAGGACCGGGTGGCTGGTTGATCGACACGCTCATCAGCGACCGTGTTTAAGGCAAAGTATCCTCAAAATGGGGCCAAATTTACCGAAACTGTTTCGTTCGCCGTATTTTTAGGCGAATTTTCAACATCCCCACGCAAAGTGCTCCGTTTTTGCTCAGGAAACTGTCGCTTTGGCCTCTGCTGCATTGAACCTGTGCAAGTGGTTTGATCTACCCCAAGGAAAGCAATCAGAGAAGGGGACGCCCATGGCCAAACCGTCTTCGCAATTCAGTGCGCGCCTGTGCGGACTTATCGAACAAATCTATCCCGATCTCGATGCGAAAGCGTTGAGCCAACAGATCACTGCGGCCTTTTGGCCCGAAGGCTCCGGGTATCGCTCACGCGCCCGCGCGCCGGGACACAATCTGTGGAATGAGACTGACACATTGGTCATCACCTACGGCAACACATTGGTCGATGGACAACACAAACCCTTGGATTTGTTGCGTGATTTTCTAAACCGTTATCTGCGCGGTGTGATCAATGGCGTGCACATCCTGCCGTTTTTCCCTTTCACCTCTGACGATGGCTTTGCGGTCACCGACTACCGTTTGGTCAACAGTCAACTGGGCGATTGGACCGATATTCAACGGATCGGCGAAGAATTTCGTCTGATGTCCGATCTGGTGCTCAACCATGTGTCGTCGCTCTCGACTTGGTTTTCGGAGTACCGTCAGGGCCACGCCCCCTATGACACGTTTTTCGTCGAAGCCTCGCCAGAAGATGATCTCTCCGAAGTGGTGCGCCCGCGCACCTCGCCCTTGTTGCGCGAAGTGATGACGGCGAATGGCCCGAAACATGTTTGGTGTACCTTTAGCCACGACCAGATCGACGTGGATTTCCACAATCCCGAGGTCTTGTTGGAATTCCTGCGGATCATGCGGCTGCATATCGACAATGGGGTGCGGATCATTCGGTTGGATGCGGTGGCCTTTGTTTGGAAAGAGTTGGGCACCAATTGTATCCACCTGCCACAAACCCACGCCATTGTGCGGTTGATGCGGCTGCTGTGCGATTATGCCGAAGAGCGCGTGGTTTTGATGACCGAAACCAATGTGCCCAACGCGGAAAACCTGAGCTACTTCGGCAACCGCAACGAAGCGCATATGATCTATAATTTCTCGCTGCCGCCCCTGCTGTTGCATGCACTGTTGTCGGGCAACTCATTACACCTCAACCAATGGCTGATGCGGATGCCACCGGCGCAATTGGGCTGTGCCTATCTCAACTTCTCGGCCTCACATGACGGGATCGGCGTGCGCGGGGCGGAGGGGCTTTTGTCCAATGACGAGTTGGATCAGGTGATTCAATGTGTGCGCGATGCGGGCGGATTGGTGTCGATGCGGGCCTTGGCCGATGGATCGCAAAAGCCATATGAGTTGAACATCACCTATTTTGACGCGCTCAAAGGCACGATTGAGGCGGGTGAGGACGGGCTTCAGGTGGCGCGGTTTATCTGTTCGCAAACCATTGTGATGGCGCTTGAGGGCGTTCCCGCCTTTTACATTCATTCGCTTTTGGCGACCCATAACGACCATGCGGGCGTCGAAAAAACCGGGGTCAACCGGGCGATCAACCGTCATCGTTGGGATTACCCGGAGCTGCGCGCCCTGCTTGATGATCCCGAAAGCCTCAACGCCCAAGTTCTGGCCGCGCTCAAGGATCGGATCGCTATTCGCACCGCACAAAAGGCGTTTCACCCGAATGCGACGCAGTTCACCATGCAGCTTGGCGATGCGTTCTTTGGCATCTGGCGGCAATCTCCGGCCCGCGATCAATCCATTTTCGCGATCAACAACCTGACCAACCAGGATGCCGAAATTCCGCATATTTCGATCAACCTGATCGAGGGCGAGGATTGGTATGATTTGCTATCCGGCGAAAAGATTGACCTCTCCGTGCCAAATATCCGTTTTGCGCCCTATCAAAGCCGCTGGATTTCCAACCTTAAGTGAGGGCGGCGCAGACTGCGACCAACAAAAAGGCCGGACACATCAGAGTCCGGCCTTTTGAAACTATCGCAGTCCGCTGTGCGGCGTTAGTGACCTGTGCGGTTGAGCACCACAGCAAAGGTTTTCCACGTCAATTTCACGTCGGTCGCAAAGCTCAAATCGCGCTCATAGCCTTCGTCAAAGGCAACGCGGTCGGCAAAGGTGGTTTCGCCTCGACCCGACACTTGCCAAGGTCCAGACAGACCCGGACGCATGTTGAAATAGGCTTTGCCTTTCGCCGAGGTGTAGATCGACATCTGCGACGGCATGAACGGGCGCGGACCGATCAGGCTCATATCGCCCCGGAATACGTTCAAAAGCTGCGGCAACTCATCCAGACTTGTGGCGCGAATGATGTGACCGATCCGGGTGATCCGGGGATCATTGGAAAGCTTTTGAAAGGTGGTCCATTCTTCGGCCACCGCAGGGTCTTCGCGACACAGCCGCTCAAGCACCTCTTCGGCGTCCACACGCATACTGCGCAGTTTGTAGCATTTAAACACCTTACCATTCATACCCACACGTTTTTGCGCAAAAACGCCGGGCCACCGTCGCGTTTGACCAAGAGAGCCAAAACCAAGACCACGGGCACAATAATCGGCGCCGCGATCAAAAGCAGCAGCATATCAAAGATGCGTTTGCCATATTTTCGATAGAATATTCTTTTGGGTTGCGCGGTCTCCTGAGAGATGTAGCAATCCGATCTCGTCGCGGTGGCTGCGAGCACGGGTGAGCTCAGAGAACTGTTTGACGTATCCAACATAATATTTACGGACCCTTGAACGGCGAAACGCTCGCCGCCTCGAATCCCCCCAAATGGCTGACCATTTCTTCATACATTATTAAGGACGTCATTTCCGTGAAACTTGCTAAGAATTGTTTGGGGTTCGAATTTATCCTTTAAAAACGAGCCTTTTCTGCACTTGCACAATAAGTTACGCGTATTTTTCAAGCAGACTATGAACAAAAATATTTCAAAACTACGTAAAACCTTACCCGAATCGAAAGCGAAAAAAGTCAACTACAATTTGTAAACGTAACGTAACGTAAAAATGACACAGCAACTTAGCCTAAGCGGATTTCGTCAACACCACATTCCTGCTTTTGACCAAGGCCACCGCCCTTCGCCGCACCGCGCTATCCAACACGACGCAAACCATCGACCCAGACCGTGGCAATATTGGCGCGCGAGATGGAATAAAGCAGCTTTTCCAACACCAGATCACCGTCGTAACCGGGCCAAAGCCGGATCGTGCCCTTGGCGGCTTTCGGGTCAATGGCGATGGCATCGAACTTCATTCCCGGCTCGAAACTCCCGACCGGAAGGCCAAGCGCCTTGGCCCCGCCACGCGTCGCCAGATAAAAGGCAGTGCGAAAATCAATCCGCGCCTCCCCCGTGCCCCGCACCTCAGGCGCAACAGTGGCGTCCACACCGCTCTCCAACATCCGAGATGCCGCAAGCGCCATCCGCGCGGCTTCCCAGATCGAGGCCACAGGCCCGCCGGACATATCTGAGCCAAGCCCGACATTCAGACCCCGCTCCAAAGCCGCACGAAGTGGGAAAACCGCCCCGGAGAAATAGGCATTGGACAGCGGGCAATGCGCCACCCCCGCCTGATGGGCGATCATCAGGTCCATATCAGAGCCGGAGAGATGCGTGCCATGGGCAAAGACCGAATGCGGCACCATCAGGCCAAAGTCCGCCAGCGCCTCCGCATCAGAACGCCCCGTTCGGGCACGGACATAGTCATGTTCCCAATCACTTTCCGACACATGGCTTTGCACCCGCGTGCCGGTTTTTTGCGCCAAAGCGCCAAGGCCCGAAAGACACGCATCGGTACAAGACGGCACAAAGCGCGGCGTCACCACCGGATGCACCATCCCGTCATTGCCGGGCATGGCGTTGATATACTCAATCACCGCGCGCGTGCCCGCAATCGCGTCTTCGGCAGAGGCATCGCGATACTCAGGCGGGCATTGGTCCGGGTCATCCATCACCACTTTGCCAATCAACGCACGCTGCCCCTTGGCCAGACAAAGATCGGCCAAAAGCGTGGTAGCCGGGACATGAACGGTGGCAAAATGCAGCGCGGTGGTGGTGCCAAGCGCCAACATGTCGTCGATCAACGCACTGTAGACCGCTTTGGCAAAATCGAGATCGGAAAACCGCGCCTCAAGCGGGAAAGTGTAGGTTTGCAGCCAATCCTCAAGCGGCACGTCAAGCGCGGTGCCAAGTTGCGCGTATTGCGGCGCGTGCACATGCAGATCCACGAATCCCGGTAAGATCAACCAGCCCGTTGGCAGGATCGTCGCCCCGGTCGGATCGCCGTCCGGCTCAAAACCAACAATGCGTCCCGCGTCATCCAATGTCAGAACGGCATCTTCAAAGGCTTCAACCACACCCAGGGTTGGCGCATGAAACCCCGAGACCAAAATCTTTTGTCCGCGCAGATCCTTCATGCCGCAGTGACGGTAAATGTATCCGCCGGCCCCAAAGTTGTACCGTAAACACAGCCCTTTTCTTTCAACCAACGGCGATACGCGATGGAGGAGGCATCGGCGCGGGTCGGCGTTTCGAACCGCGGTTCCAACGGCAAAAGACGCGGGCGTTGGTTTTCCAAAATGATCCGGTCTTGCAGAAAGATCACCTGTTGAAACCCGATCAGATCGGCATCCGTGCTGGTCTCATCCAGCAAGAACATCACCGGATGTGCGCGACACAGGCCCGGCTCCATCGGTTGCACAAACAGGCAAATCACATCCCAACGCGTCTCGGACATCGGGCAGGTTTTATACAGCAACACGGTAAACGGCGTGGTGATACGATAGATATAATCGGTCCGGATCGCGCCACTTGCGGATTTGGCGGCCTGTGGTTGGGTAAAAACGCAATCGGTGGCCCAGACCTCATCCACATCGCGGCGGATTTCGCATTTGTATTTCTCAACCTCGGAGTGCGCCTCAGAACCAAGAATATCGGTATGCACAAAAGGGAAATGCGCCATATCAAGGAAGTTTTCGATCACACGCGGGGCCGAGGACTTCACCCTCACAGCCCCACATGGAACGTAGCGGCGATCCGGTTCATCCGCCTCGGGGATATGCGGCACATCGGTGTTGGGCGCGCCAAGGTGACCCAAAGATAGCCGTATCGTAGTCGCACGGGCAATTCCCTATCACCACAGCGCGCCACCAAAGCCTCGCCACCCGTGATGAAAATATCCTGACCCAAAAGCCGGGTCGTCAACCCAGAGGGCGGGATTTCGGCCAGATTTTGAATGCAATACCATTGATCGAGCGTGGCGGGGTCCAGCGCTGCCGACCCATCTGTCTCTGTCGTCATTTTATGCATCCTTTAAAATCTGGTTCAGGCGTAAATACGATCCATCGTTGCCGCATGATTGGCCAAAGCGGCCGCCACGTCCAGACGCGTGAAGGCACCTTGGTCAATGATCTGCACCCCATTGATGAAGGAATGATCAACCTCAAACGGACCGCACATCACAAGGGCAGCCAAAGGATCGCGCTGGGTGCCCGCAAGGCCAAGCCGCGTGCGTTTTATGGCAATGAGATCGGCGGATTTGCCGGGGGCCAGTTGCCCAATGTCGTCGCGCCCCAAAAGTTTCGCTCCCGCCCGCGTCGCCATCCAAAGCGCCTCGCGCGCCGACAGTGCCCCCGGTGTGCCGCCAAATCCGCCCCGCCCACCGGGGACCTCGGACAGGTAGCGGTCCGGCGCGACCCGTTGCAAATACTGCGCCATGCGCGCCTCCATGAACATGTTGGAGGTGTCGTTTGAGGCCGACCCGTCGACGCCCAAACCAACCGTCACGCCGGCGTCCAACATCTCGCGCGCCCGCATGATACCAAGCCCGCAGCGCATATGGGCAGAGGGACAAAACGTGGCCCCGGTGCCGGTCTCGGCAAAGGTTTTGATCTCGGCATCGTTGAGGAAAATCGCATGGGCAAACCACACATCAGGGCCAAGCCAGTCGCAGCTTTCGGCATAGGCGACCGAACGCATGCCATAGGTGGCGATGCAATATTCCTCTTCGCTCAGCACTTCGGCGATATGCGAATGCAGCCGCACACCGGGATGCATCCGTGCCAAAGCCGCCGCGTCTTTCATCAAGCCTTGGGTGACGGAAAAGGCCGAACAGGGCGCCAAAACAATCCGCGTCATCGCGTGATCTGACATGTCATGATAGCGGTGGATCAAGCGCTCGGCATCCCTCAGGATCGCCTCTTCCTCCTCCACGCAACTGTCGGGCGGCAACCCGCCTTTGCTTTCGCCCCGGCTCATCGCGCCCCGCGCCGCATGAAAGCGCAGACCCATCTCCTGGGCCACCCGAATGGGCGTGTCCAAGGTGCAATCATTGGGCATGATATATTGGTGGTCCGAGGAGGTGGTACAGCCGCTCATGATCAGTTCCGCCATGGCCATGCGCGAAGCGGTTTCCATCGCCCGATCATCAAGCTTTGCCCAAATCGGATAAAGGGTTTTGAGCCAGACGAAGAGTTCGTCATCCTGAACCATCACCCGCGTGAGGTTTTGGTAGAAATGATGATGGGTGTTGATCATCCCCGGCATCACCACATGATCGGACAGGTCCAACACCCGATCCGCCACCACATCGACAAACTCCGACATCGGCCCGACAGCCGCAATCACATTGTCGCGGATCAATACGCCCCCATCGGTCATTTCGCGACCGACCTCGCCATAACCGTCATCAAAGGTGGCCAGATAGGAGATGTTTTTAAGGAAAGTTGTGCTCATCTTTGATCTCGAAAATAGGGGACTGTGAGACTGTCGGGTGCGGCCATCAGGCGACGCATCCGTTGCCATGCCAGAACAGGCACGATCATCAATGCCATGGTGCCCAGATAGGGCAACATCGAGAGGATCGAGGCGGCAATCGGCCAATTATGCGCCTGACCGACAAAGCCCAAGGCGGTGACAAAACCGAATAACAGCCCGGCCAAGACCGCGTTGATCGGGCGAAATCCGGCGAAAATCACCAAGGCGACCGCGATCCAACCGCGCCCTGCGACGACGCCCTCGGACCAGCTTGGGACAAAGACCAAGGTCAGATAGCCCCCGGCCCCTGCCGCCAAAGCCGACCCCAATGACACATACCAAAACCGCATTTTCATCACTGAAATCCCAGCGGCATCTGCCGCCGCCGGATTTTCGCCCACGGCGCGCATGTTGAGACCATGACGGGTGTGAAAGATCAAAATATGCAGCGCCACCGGCAGCACGAGGAAGATCAGATAGACCAAAAGCGAATGGCTAAAGAACGCGCGGCCAAAAAACGGCAGATCGGACAGGATTGGGATATGGATGTCCTGAAAGGTCGCGGACACAGGCGAGCCAGAGATCGGTTTGCCCAAGGTGGCGGCCAAACCCATCCCCATGTAGGTGAGTGCCAAGCCGCACAGCACCTGATTGGCGCGGATGATCACCGTGGCCACGGCAAAAATCATCCCCGCGATCAACCCCACGCCCATGGCGACCAAAAAGCCCAGCCATGGGTGCGGCGTGATCACCACCGTGGCCACCGCTGACATCGCGCCCAAGGCGATCAGCCCCTCGACGCCAAGGTTCACCACACCCACACGTTCGGCCAAAACCTCGCCCAAAGCCGCCAGCGCCAAGACGCCTCCGGCCAAAAAGGCGGTTTGGATCAGACCTGCAAGAGTATCCATGTCAGCGCGCTTCCTTGGGTGTGACTTTTCCAGTCGTTGGGATCAATTTGTAGCGCGCGACCTCGTCAGCGATGGCGGCGTAAAACAGGATCAGCCCGGTGATGGCCAAAACCGTATGGGTTGTAAGCCCTTGAGATTGCAAAACGATCCCACCATTCAGGATCACCGCCATAAAAAATGCCGTGGCAATCACCCCCAAAGGGGCGGCGCGGGCCAGAACCGCGACCATGATGCCCAGATAGCCATAATTGTTGGAAATTCCGCCCTGAAGCCGCCCGACGGTGCCTGCAACCTCCATCATGCCGCCAAGCCCGGCGATGGCGCCCGACATCAACATGACGAGGATCAGATGACGCTGTACCGGCATCCCGGCATAGGCTGCGGCACCCGGATTGGCGCCGCCGATGCGCACCTCATAGCCCCAACGCGTATAGGCAAACATCACGGCCAAACCGACCGCCAGCATCAGCGCCACGGGCAAGCCCCAATGCACGATCCCCCAGACATAGGGCACCGAGACGGACAGTCGCGCGGTGGTCGCCAAAGCCATGCCCGACGGATCAAGCCAAGGGCCGGTGGCAACCCAATAGACCAACAAAAGCGCGACGAAATTCATCAACAGCGTGGTGATCAATTCGGACACATCGGCATAGGCTTTGGCCAAGGTCGGGATCAAAATCCAAAGCGCGCCACCGGCCATGCCCGCGAGCGCCATCAGCGGCACTAAGAGCCACGCGGGACCCGGCACGAACAGCGCCACGCCAGTTGCGGCAAACGCCCCAAGGTTGAATTGCCCCTCCGCCCCAATGTTCCACGCACCGATGCGCAGGCCAACCGCAACCGCGAGACCACAATAGAGCAGCGGCGAAAACAACAGGCCCAAATCCTCAAGCCCGAAACGCGACCCGAAGGTCGATGACAACACCTTGCCGCCCAGCGCGATTGGGTCTTTGCCGGACAGCACCAACACGGCGGCGGCGGTCAAAAGCGCCAAGATCACCGCCAGCACCCGCGCGGAGAACAACACGCTTGGGGCCGCGACCGGCATACGTTGCAAACGGTAGCTCATGCGGCCTGTCCCTGTTGTCTTTGTCCGCCCATCATCAGGCCGATTTGTTCGATATCCGCGCCTTGGGCCGGAACCACTCCCATAATCTCGCCATGAAACATCACGGCAATCCGGTCAGCGAGGTTCAGCACTTCTTCCAACTCCTCGGAGATCAGGACAACGGCGACGCCACTGTCGCGCATCTCAACAAAATAGCGCATCATCGTGTTGATCGCGCCCACATCCAGCCCCCGCGACGGGTAGGCCGCGATCAGCACCTTATCGGCAATGCGCATTTCGCGCCGCGCGACCAGACGTTGTTGGTTGCCGCCCGACAGGTTGCGCGCAGGCATGGCGAAATCCGGCACCATCACCCCGGCAATCTTGGCGATCTCGCGCGCCAAAGCCAGCGCTCGACGCGGCGCATACCACGGCCCGTTTGACAGCGGCGCCAGTGCGTATTCGCGCAGAACCGCATTGTCGGTGACCGACAGGGTCGGGGCCATCCCGGCATAAAGCCGATCTTCGGGAATATGACCCACGCCCTTGTGCGCAAAGACCCGCGCGCCAGCGCGTCCGATATCTTCACCATCCAGTGTCACCGTGCCCTTGGAGGGCGCGACAAGACCACTCAGCACATAGGTCAATTCACGCTGACCATTGCCCGCAACCCCAGCGATGCCAAGGATTTCTCCGGCGCGCACAGAGAGCGAGACGTTTTTCAACACAGTGCCATACTCAGATTTCAGCGTGACACCTTCAAGTGTTACCATCGGCGCGCCAATCTTGCGCGCGCCGCCATCGCCGCGCATGTCGTTGAGCACGATTTCGCGCCCGACCATCAATTGTGCCAAGGATGTCTCCGAACAGTCCGAGGTCCATTCGGTCGCGACCTTGCGGCCCGCGCGCAAAATGCTCACCCGGTTGGAAATCTCCATCACCTCGTCGAGTTTATGCGAGATGAAAATCACCGCGTTTCCCCGCGCCACAAAGGCCCTGAGCGCCGCAAACAGGTCGCGTGCCTCCGAGGGGGTCAAAACGGCGGTGGGCTCATCAAGGATCAGAACTTTGGCGTCACGCGCCAACACCCGCAGGATTTCGACCCGCTGCTGTTCGCCCGTTGACAGATCGGCCACAATCGCCCCTGGCTTGACCGCAAGGCCAAGCGTGTCGGCCAAATGCATGGTCCGCTCTTCCAGCGCCTTGCGCGAAATCCGCGCCGGGGTGGCATCCCAACCCAAGTGGATGTTTTCGGCCACGGTGAAGGCTTTGACCAATTTGAAATGCTGATGCACCATGCCAATCCCGGCGGCGATGGCATCAATTGGCGAGGCAAAGCGGCGACTTTCCCCGTCCATGATGATCTCGCCTGCATCCATGTGATAGATGCCGGTCAATACATTCATCAGCGTCGATTTCCCGGCGCCGTTTTCGCCCAAAAGCGCGTGAATCTCGCCGGGATAGACCGCAAGATCCACGTCCTCATTGGCGATCACGCCGGGGAAATATTTCGACACGCCTTTGAGGGCGACCAAAGGCGGCGTCCCGGGCGCAAGCCCGAGACGCTGTTGGATCGAATCCTCGTGCATCACTCAGTTGTCCAGACCGGAGACCCCTTCGATCGACCAGTTCCAATGGTAAAGCTCTTCCTCCGTCATGGTCTGCCTGCGGCGACTTTGATCGTGCCTTTGGAGTCTTTGATCTCGCCCATGAACGGGTTGAACGACCCATCCAGGATCGTGGCCTTGACCGCATCCGCCTTGGCCGCGACATCGGCGGGCACGCTGTCGCCCCAAGCATCGACGTCCACGCCGGCCCCAAAGGGCAAGAGGTCATAGGTCGGCATCCATTCGCCCGCCAAACGGCGACGCACTTGTTCAACGTACCATGGACCGAAATCGACCATGATCGAAGAGATGTAGGCATTGGGACCATAGCGACGCAGATCGGTGTTCCACATCACGGCCTTGGCACCCCGTTCTTCGGCCACCTGAAGGTAACCGGCCTCATCCATGATCCCAAACAGCACATCACAGCCTGCATCAATCAGCGCCACTCCGGCTTGGGTCGCGGCCTGCGGGTCGAACCAACTGTTGATGACGATGGATTGTAGCGTGGCCTCCGGGTTGATCGTGCGCGCCCCCATGAGGAACGCGTTTGTGCCGGAATAGACCGAGGGCACAGGGAAAGAGGCAACATAGCCGAGTTTTCCGGTGGTCGACATCGCCCCCGCCGCGATCCCGGCGACATAGGACGGATACCAATGGGCGACGTAATAAGTGCCCAAATTGTCCATCGGATTGCGGCCATCGCATTCGTAAAACGCCACCTCGGGGGCACGTTTGGCAACGTCGTACAAGAAATCACCATAGTTCGAGGTGGCGAAGACCATGCAGGCATCATCGGCGACGAATTGACGGAAAATCCGGGTGGCATCGGCCGAATAGGGGATCGACTCGACATAGGAGGTGCGCAGCGCCGGGAAGGCGGCTTCGACTGCCTTCATCCCTTGGTCATGCGCCCAGGTCCAGCCTTCGTCCGACGTTGGCCCAGTGTGACCAAAGGCGATATGCGCGTCAGCTTCGACCACGGGTGCCAAAGGGCCCGCCGCATTGGCAGGTCTGATCACCCCGGTTTTGGGCAGGATCAAACTGGCCCCGGCAGCGGCACCCATATTGAGAAACCCACGGCGGGACAGGGATTTGGTAGAAATCATCGAAGAGGTCCTCTTGGCTGTTTGAACGCTTTTGACATGTCCCATCCGGCCTTGGCCGGGGACGCGCTATGAAAGGTGCGCGGCGCTTCGCCCTCTGCGGGGAGATAGCGCCAGGACCGCCTTGCGCCCGGACGATCCGTCGCCAAGGTCACGAATGTGGGGCGGCCACGTCGCATGTGCAGGACCACGTTTCCAGAGTGCTGTGACCGTGAATAGCCGTAAAATTTCGATACAGATGTTGCGTTTAGAACAACACTTGACGGTCCAGATTTTCCACGCCTAACTGCCGCGAACACCTCGGAAAAAATCGCCGTTTTTCCTATAAAAAAGGGGTTTTCTCGAATGATGAAAGCACAGAGACATGCAGATTGACCACGTGACATTCACCTTTACGGGACAGATTCCACGCGAGAGTTTTGCCGAGTTTGCGCAACACCGTGCCTCAAGATTGTCCATCACCCTCACAACTGTGATGCAAAATGATGCAGTTGCGAAATTGCAGGTGATTGGTCAGCGCGATTTGGTGGATGCGTTTGAAATGGCGCTCAGCCTCGGGCCACAGGATTGCATCGTCCACAAGGTCACACGACAGGCAGACAACCCCGCCAAAGGAGAAGAGACATGAGTGAAACCGGATGGGTGCCCATCGCCCTGTCACGCTTTATTGCCCCCGGCACATCGGCCGGCACGGCGGTGCATGGCGCGGAAATCGTGGTCTGGCGCGACACCGGCGGCAAAGCCCACGCGTGGGAGGACCGCTGTCCGCATCGCGGCATGAAAATGAGCTTTGGCTTTGTGCGTGGCGATCACATCGCCTGTCTTTATCACGGCTGGGAATATGACGAGACCGGCACCTGTCGCTACATCCCGGCACACCCGGATTTGGAAGTGCCACCGTCAATCTGCGTCACGCGCTATGCGGTGACGGAGGCGGGTGGCATGATCTGGACCGCGCTGCCTTTGGGCGACATGCCAGAAGTGGAACCAAACGCGCCTGATATGGACGGGCTGCGCAGCCTCTATATCGACGCGCCTCGGGATGCGGTCTTGGCCGGGGTGAAAACCGTGGCCTCGCAGGTCTCGCAGACCGGCGCGCTGATCACTGCCACGCTGGGAGAGACCCCGCTGACCCTCGGGTTACAAACCATCGACGCCGACCATTCGGCGTTGCACATCACCCTGCCCTCGGACACACCGACCGCGACCCGCCTCAGCCTGCTCGACCAATTCGCCACCCTGCGCCGCAACGTCGAATCCCCCCTCAAAGAGGCCGCCCAATGACCCAGCTTGTCTTGCACAATTATGATCTGGATGACGCCTGCTATCGCGTGCGGCTTGTGGCCTCCTGTTGCGACCTTCCGGTGGAATTGCGCAATGTCGACATGTTCCCCGGTATGGAACAGGTTTCCCCGCCCTATCTGAAGCTGAACCCTTTGGGGCGCTTGCCGATCTTGGAAACGGCGGATGTGACACTGCGCCATACCGGAGCGATTTTACTCTATCTGGCGGGGCTGGACCCGCAAAAGCGGCTTTTGCCGACAGAGGCCTCCGCACTGGCCCAGATGATGGATTGGCTGTTTTTCGCGGAACATGACCTATCGGTCTCCACCGAGGCCCGCGCCATTTCGATCATGGATCTGCCCGGTGACGGGCCCCAAACCATCGCCCAAACCCGCGCTTTGCTGCGGATTATGGAGGATCACATGAGCGCGCAAGAGATCAAAGGTCTGAGTTTCTTCGCCGGAGAAGAGATTACGCTGGCCGATATTGCGCTGTTCCCCGCCTTTGCGCTGAGCCGCGATTGCAATATTGACCATGACGCCTTTCCCGCCCTGCGGCTTTGGGCGCGACGGGTGCGTGCCACGCCGGGCTTTGTTGTCATGCCCGGCATCCCGGATTACCACTGATGGACCTGCATCGGCTTGGTCTCGTGTCCTCGCGCGTCCACCACTTTATGTTGGTGGCGCGGCTGGGGTCGATCCGGCAGGCGGCGCTGTCGCTCAATGTCGCGCCCTCTTCGATCTCGCGCACCATCAAACAACTCGAAGAAGACCTCGACACCCCCCTGTTTGAACGCACCAAACAACGGCTGAAACTGACCTCAGCGGGCGAACTTTTAGCCTATCACATCGGGCAATCCACCGGCGAAATGAACCGGGCGCTGACCGAGATCAACGACCTGCACGGGCTGCGCCGGGGCACCGTGACCCTGGCGGTGATCGAAAGTGCCGCACGCGGGCTTTTGCCCGAAGTTCTGGCCGGGTTTTGGGTGCGCCATCCCGAAATCAGCGTCGATGTCCGCGTCACCGGCTCGCAAGAGGCCGTCGATTTGGTCAATCAGGGCGAGGCGGATTTGGCCTTGGCCTTTGACGTGCGGGTGCCGCGCAATGCGCGGCGTTTGGCCTCCGTGGCTTTGCCTTTGGGCGTATTGGTGCCACCCGGCAGTGCCCTGACCAAAGAAAACCGCCCCGTAAAAGCCTATGAATTGGCCGGTGAGCGAGTGATCCTCTCGGACGCCTCTTTGACGCTCGGCAGTTCGGTCGAACAGATGTTTTCTGGCTCTTTCGTCGAGTTTTCCCGCCGCGCCCGGACGAATTCCATCGGCTTGATGATTGATCTGGCCATTCGCGGGCTGGGCACGATCCTTCAGACCCGGCTTGGTGTGCAAAATGAAATCAGTCGTGGCCATCTTGTCTTCATCCCGCTTGCGGATGCGGGTCTTGGTCTGCGCCGCCTGTCGCTGATTGCCCGCCCCAAAGGCGAAGCCTCTGAGGCCGCCTTGGCGCTCTCTGCCTCGCTCACTTCCACCATGGAGGGTCTCAAATCCTAAGTGTTGCGCCAAAGCGAACATCTCGTTGAGAAATCATCGTCTTTTCGGAACACAGTCACTCTGACAGGTTGATTTTGTAGCGTGAGATTTGGAGGTTCGATATGCAGCAAAGCGCCGTAGATGCGGTGATCCGAGGGCTCAAACGGGCGGGTGTGAGTATCGTATGTTACCTGCCGGATTCGCTGTTCAAAGAACTCTATCCGGCGCTCGATGCCGACCCGGACATTCGCACCATCCAAGTCACCAACGAAGGCGAGGGGGCGGCCATTTGCGGCGGTGTGTTCCTATCGGGCAAACGCGCGGCTTTGGTGATGGAAAACTCCGGTCTGCGCGCCTCGGTCGAACCGCTTGCGCGGATGGGCTTGGGCGCGGGCATCCCGGTTGTGATGCTGATGAGCTATCGCGGCGATATGGGCGAAAACAATTGGTGGGCGGTGCCACATGGCGTGACCATGGAACCGGTGCTGCAAGCCCTGCGCATCCCCTATGTGGTCGAGCGCGAAGAGGAGCGGATCGAACAAGCGATTTTTGACGCTTATGAGCTGGCCTATTCGTCTTATTACCACACCGCCGTGGCGCTTTCGGGGAGTATCGTGCGATGAAACGCTTTGAGTGTATGACAAAATTGGCCGCCCGCCTCTCCGACGAATTGGTGATCCTCTCATTGGGCGCCTCTGTTGACGAATGGTACAACGCCGCGCCGCACATGCGCGCCGCCTCGCTGTTTCAACAACAATTGGGCTGTGTCACGCCGCAGGCGTTTGGACTGGCGGCGGGCCTGCCGGAGCGTCAAATCATCTCGCTCGACACCGATGGCGGGCTGTTGTTCAACCTCGGCATACTGGCCACTTTGGGCAATGAAAGACCGAAAAACCTGTTTGTCGTGGTCTGGGACAATGAAATGTACCAATCCATCGGCGGGCCCAAAACCCACACCGCCTCGGGCACCGTCGATCTGGCCGCCATTGCGCAGGGTGCCGGGGTGACACACGCCTACACCGCCCGCACTTTGGACGAGTTCGACGCCCATTGCGAAGCGGCTTTGGCCAGTGACGACCCCTATATTGTCGTCGCCAAGGTCGCGGGCACTGTTCAGCCCGAGATCAAGCGCAAACACTCAGATGGGCGCGAGGACAAATACATCTTTGTGCGCCATGTCGAAGCCACCGAAGGGATCACCATCATGGGCCCTTCTGAACATAACTAATCCACGGGACCGACATGAAAACCGCCTTTGATTACATCGTGATCGGCTCTGGATCGGGCGGCTCTGCCGTGGCGCGTCGGCTGCATGATGCGGGGGCGGATGTGGCGGTGATCGAGGCGGGAAAATCCACCTTTGGCGTGACTGAGATCGAAGACCCGAGTGCGTGGTTTGCTCTGCAATCCGGCGCATGGGATTGGGGGCATCATTACACCCCCACCGCGCGGGTTTTGAATCGCACTATCCCGATCCCACGCGGCAAAGGCTTGGGTGGCTCGTCGGCCACCAATGCGATGATGTGGTATCGCGGCGGACCCGCCGATTATGCCCGATGGGACGCCGTGGCGCCGGGATGGTCGTGGGAGGACTGCCTGCCGAGCTTTCAAGCCTGCGAGATATGGCAGAGCGGTGCGAGCGCCTTGCGCGGCAGCGATGGCCCGCTCAAGATCACCCGCCCGGACCCGGATCATCCCCTGACCCAAGCCATGCTCAAAGGTGGGGCCGATATGGGCTTGCCGATGGTGGATGACCCGAACGGGCCGGAGCCCTTCGGCGTCAGCCTTGCCAATTTCAACATCTCGCCCGAGGGTCTGCGTTGGACCTCGGCGATGGGGTATCTTGCTCCAATCATGGCGTCCGAACGTTTGACGATCCTCTGCGAGACCCGCGCTTTGGCTCTGGCGTTTTCCGGTGATCGCGCCCGTGGTGTCCGTGTGTTCAAAGACGGCGCGGAGCATCTTTTGACCGCACGGTCGGGCGTGATCCTTGCCGCTGGCGCTTTGGAAACCCCGCGGTTGTTGATGCTCTCTGGCATTGGAGATGAGGCGGAGCTGGTCCGGCTTGGCCTCAAAACCCGCCTCCACGCCCCCGAAATCGGTCGCAATCTTCAGGATCATCCACTGCTGCGCGCCCTCAATTTCCGCGCCTCATCACCGCTTGGGCCGATGAAAGGCAATGGCGGCGGCACGCTGTCGATTTGGAAATCCGCGCCCGAGTTGGACCAAGCCGATCTCTTGGCTTTCCCCATTCAAACCCGCTCTGCCGTGCCGGCGCTTTGGGATCATTACGATCTCGACGGTGATGGTTTTGCCATCGGACTGGGCGTCATGCGCTCCTATTCCAAAGGCTGGATCACGCTGACCGGGACCTCCCCGGATGACCCACTTGATATTCAGCCAAACCTCTTGTCGGACCCGCGCGATCTGAAGGCGCTCGTGTCCGGGGTGGAGTTCCTGTTGGACATGGTGCTCACCCCCGGCTTTTCACACCTCTTCGCGGATTTCGTCGCCCCGGATCGCAAGGTCTCGGGCGGGGATACCGTCACTTTCGTGCGCCGCGCCTGTTCGACCTTTTTTCACTGTTGCGGCACCGCCCAAATGGGCACGCACACCGACGCCCCCGTTTCCCCTCGGTTGGGCGTCAAAGGCGTTCGCGGCCTCTGGGTCGCGGACGCCTCCGTCATTCCCGACATCCCCGCCTGTCACACCCACGCCCCCGTCACCATGATCGGTGAACGGGCGGCGCAATTTATATTGGAGGACGCATGTCTGACCTGATCCTAAGTGCCGAAGCCGTTATCACGATGGACAAGGACCTGACCGTGATCCCCCATGGTGCGGTCTTGGTGCGCGGTGATACGATTGTGGCCACGGGCACCGCGCGCGACCTGATTGCGGCGTATCCGGAGGCCACGGTAAAGGACATGGGCCGGGCGGTATTGATGCCCGGTCTGATCAATGCCCATGCCCATTCCGGCTTTCTGCGTGGCACCGCCGAACACCTGCCGGTTTGGGATTGGCTGACCCAACATATCAACCCGATGCACCGCGTGCTTTTGCCCGAAGAGGCGGAGGCCGCCAGCTATCTGTGCTATGCCGAAAGCCTCTTGGCGGGCACCACCACGGTGGTGGATATGTGGCGTTATATGGAGGGCTCGGCCCGTGCCGCCGAGATTCTTGGCAACCGGATTGTCGCCGTGCCTTACGTTGGCGAGCACCCCGATTACGACTATTTCGACACGCTCGATATGAATGAGGCGTTGATTGAGCGTTGGCATGGCAAGGCCGAGGGCCGGGTCACTGTCTGGGTCGGGTTGGAGCATCTGTTTTATGCCGATGAGGCCGGGCAACAGCGCGCCATCGACATGGCGAAAAGGCACAACACCGGCTTTCACACCCATTGTTCCGAAGCTGAGATTGAGTTGGCCGAGTTTCACACCCGCTACGGCAAAAAGCCGATGGAGGTCTTTCACGATCTCGGGTTCTTTGAGACGCCGAGGGCGATGTTTGCCCATGCGGTGTGGTTTTCCCCCGAAGAGATCGACCTGATCTCAAATTACAACGTCTCGGTCGCCCATAACCCGGTGTCGAACATGAAACTGGCCTCTGGCATCGCGCCCATTTCCGACATGTTGGCGGCGGGCATACCCGTGGGCATCGGCACGGATGGTGAGAAAGAGAACAACAATTTTGACATGTTCGAAGAGATGAAACTCACCTCCCTCAAGGGCAAATTGCGCCACCGCGACGCCGCCGCAATGGACAGTTGGGAGGTGTTGCGCATGGCGACCTCTTTGGGGGCCGAGGCCCTGGGGCTGGGCAATGTCACGGGGTCATTGGAACCGGGCAAAAAAGCCGACATCATCGCCCTGCGCGGCGACACGCCGCGGATGACGCCATTTCACGCCGATGGGCGCTGGTTCAACATTCACCACAACCTGGTCCATGCCGTACGCGGCTCTGACGTCAAAATGACCATGGTCAATGGCCAGATATGCGTCGAGGACGGCAAGCTGGTGAGCGGGGATGTGACCGAGATCATCGACCGGCTGAACCGCCTCACACCGGGGCATTTCACCCGCCGCCAGCTCTGGCTTGACGCCAATGGCGGCGGCACGACGCAATGGACCGATTGAGGAGCATCCAGATGTCACAGACCTCACAAGGCACCAAAGATTCCGTCGCCCTCAACCAATGGTATGCGGTCGCCACGCTCACCGATTTGGACCGGATGGAGGAGACAAAGCTCTTGGGTCATCCGATCACTATCGGTCCGGGGAAATCCGTGATGCATAATGGTAAACCCCTGCCCATTCGGGAGAAATTCGAGTGTCTTTGGACCACGCTCGGCGCACCAAATACTGAGATTTTCGAAATCGAAGAGCGGTTTGAGCCCGAGCGGCGGGTTGTCACCTGTGGCTGGGTGACCATGCGGGCCTCTGGCCTGCGTGTGGTCGAAAATTTCCTCGACATGGCGCATTTTCCCTTTGTCCACACCGACATTTTGGGCTCTGAACCGCACGCCGAGGTGCCCGTTTACAAATCCGAAATCCGCCGCAATGTGGACGAGGTCTGGGCCACCAATTGCACCTTTTTTCAACCGCAAATGACCACAGCCCGCCCGGAGGCGAATTCGCCCAACTGACCTACCGGGTGCCCAGTCCCTTTGTCGTCATGCTCTACCGCGAAGCACCAGATCAACCCGCCCACCGCGATGCCATTGCCCTGTTCATCCATCCAATCGAAGAGGGGCTATGTCGGGCGCAACCGGTGATGTATCTGCTCGACCAGACCTCCAGCCATACCCAGCTTTTGCGCTTTGAACAGGTGATTTTCCTGCAAGACCGGATCATCGTCGAAAACCAACGCCCGCTGTTGTTGCCACTTGAGGCGCGCAGCGAAATCCCGACCCGCGCCGACAGTTCCTCGGTCGCCTATCGCCGCTGGTTGAAGGAAAAGGGGATTACCTTTGGCACGACCACGCCGGAGGCCGCATGAGGGTCAGCCACCCCCGCACATTGGCCGAGGCCGAGGCCCTGATTGCCACAGGCGCGCAGGCCGTGGTCGGCGGCACGGGGCATCAGTTTCGCTGGTCCCAAGGACAGACACGGCCCGATCACCTCGTCAACATAGGCCCACTTTTACCAAATGGGATCAATGGCTTGACCATCGGCGCGGGCACCTCCCTTGAGGACATCCGCCGCGCCGGATTGCCGCTTTTATCACAGGCGTGCAGGGATGTCGGCGCACCCAATATTCGTCGTCTCGCAACGCTGGGCGGCAATATCGGTTTTGGTGCGGGCTGTCTCATTCCGGCGCTTTTGGCACTGGATGCCGAACTGAACACCACACGCGGCCCACGTCCTTTGCGCGACCATCTGCGCGACCCAAAAGGCCTCATCCTCTCCATGACCCTCCGCCCGCTGGAGCGCTCAATTTGGCGCAAAATCGGACTGCGCGCCGCGTTCACGCCCGCAATGATCGTCAGCGCCGGAACACTCGCCTCGCAGGACGGTCGGATCACCGATCTGCGCCTCTCGGTAGGGGGCGGTATCGTCGCGCCGCAGCGGCTTACAGAGGTCGAAACATGGCTCATCGGGCAGGTTTTGACAAAGGTTGACATGGCCGATCTTGAGACGCGGGTTTTCGCGGCCATCGACGCGCCATCTTGTGCCTTTCGCAGTGCGGGCTACCGCAAACGTGTCGCCGCCAAAGTGATCTCTCATGGCCTGCTCGGGCCAGGCCTCAAAACCCATTGCCCCAAAACCCTCCGCCCCAGCCCAACCCCGCCCCTGGCTCTCGCCGCACTCTCGCGGCAGGGCGGCGGCGACCGCTGGCACACCCGCCCGGACATGCCCGCAAAGGTGCGTGGCGCCCTGCCCTATCTGACCGATGTGCGCGCGCCCGGCATGTTGGTCGGGCGTATCCTGCGCGCCGCTCACCCTCATGCCGAAATCCTGCGCATTGACACGCGCCAGGCCGAGGCACTGCCGGGGGTGCATGCCGTGGTCACCCATCGCGACATCACCGGGCTCAACGGCTTTGGCATCGTCTTCCAAGACCAGCCCGCGCTCTGTGCCGACAAAGTGCGTTACACCGGTGATCCGGTCGCCGCCGTCGCCGCGATTGATGCGCAAGTGGCTGAGGCGGCGCTGGCGCTGATCGAAGTCGAGTATGCGCCTTTACCCGATGTCACCGACCCGGAGATGGCATTGATGCCCGGTGCCGCGCGTGTGCATGACAGTGGCAATCTTGTCAGTGAGATCGCCCATGCCAAGGGCGATCTCACTGACGGCTGGGCCAAGGCCGTGCATGTGGTCGAAGACACCTACGTCACCCCGCGCCAGATGCACGGGTTTATGGAAACCGAAGGTGGCTGGGCCGCACCGGATGGGCCTCAGCACAACGGAATCTTAGTCTGTGCCGGGGGCCAGCATGGTGCCCGCGATCGGTTGCAACTGTCGCGCATTCTCGACCTCCCCGAGGACAAAATCCGCGTGATTTCTTCGCCCACGGGCGGAGCGTTTGGGGGCAAGGACGAATTGACGGTCCAACCCATTTTGGCACTTTTGGCGCGCAAATCCGGCCGCGCCGTGCGGCTACACCTCAGCCGCGCTGAAAGTGTTCAGGCCGGGATCAAGCGCAATCCGATGCGCATTCGGATGAAAACCGGCTGTGACGCAACGGGGCGTTTGGTGGCGCAAGAGGTCGATGTCGTCGCCGATTGCGGTGCCTATGCGTCGTTGTCGCCCGGCGTTTTAGAAACCGCGATGGAACATGCCGCCGGACCTTATGTGATTGAAAACATTCAAACACGCGGGCGGCTCGCCTATACCAACAATGGCACATGCGGCGCGTTTCGTGGCTTTGGTGCCAATCAGATGAGCTATGCGATTGAATGTCAGATGGACCGTCTGGCGGCAAAAGCGAGGCTTGATCCGGTGGCGATCCGCAGGCTGAACATGCGTGTGCCTGGCAGTCCCGGTTTTCTGAGCCAAAGAGTTGCGCCCTCTGAGCGCCTGCTTGAAATGCTCGACGCCGCCTCAAGCTCGCCGCTTTGGAGTGCCCGAGAGACCAATCCCGACGAGATCATCGGCACCGGCATGGCGCTGAATTATCAGGGCAACGGACTTGGCACTTTGCCCGAGGATGAGGCGGAATTTGCGCTGCGTTTGAAGGGCGGAAAAATCGAAGTGCTCTGTGGTCTCGATGAGATGGGTCAGGGCCTAATCGCCTCGCTTCATGCCGAACTTTCCACGCGTTTGGGCGTGGCCCGCGATGACAGTCGTGGGGTGTTTGGCGACACCGGAACCGCCCCCGACAGCGGTTCGACCACCGCCTCGCGCGGCGGCTATGTGGTCTGGCGCGGGATCAAGGAGACGGCACCGGCGTTTGAGACCGAACTCCTGTCGCAGGCAGGTGCCAAACTTGGCCTACCCCCTGCGGAACTGCGACTTGTCCCCGGCGGGATTGGCGCGCGCGGGGCCAATACACCCACGCCGCTGTTGCGGTTTGACGCCATGGCCGATAGCGCCACCTTCACCACGCAGTTCTCTTTTCCAAAGTCGGATTACACCAAAGGCAACGCCCGCCTGATTTTCGCTTTTGCCACGACATTGACGCGTGTGGCCGTGAACCGGATCAGCGGGCAGGTCCGCGTGCTTGATCTTGAGATGCATACCGCCGCCGGACCCGTGATCGACATGGCGTCCTATTTGGGCCAGATGGAGGGCGGGTTGATCCAAGGCCTGGGCTTCACCTTGACCGAGGATATGCTGATGCAGGATGGCCGCCCGGTGACCGCAAATTTTGACAGCTATATGATGCCAACGGTGCGCGATGTGCCCAACACCATGCGGATCACCGCTCTTGAAGATCTTGACCCCGGTGACCCCTATGGCCCGCGCGGAGCGGGGGAGTTGGGCATTGGTGCGGTGACGCCCGCGATTGCCAATGCGGTGTTTGATGCAATTGGACGCTGGCCGGTGGTGGCGCCGTTTGCCCCAGAGAGCCTTTTGGATGTGATCGCATCCTTTGAGGCGGAGGCCCAAACATGATCGGGTTTACACTCAATGGTCAGACCGCCGAGATCGCCCCGGATGAGAGCCTGTTGTCGACCCTGCGCGAAAGGTTAGGCCAGACCGGCACCAAACAGGCCTGCGAAATTGGCCGCTGCGGGGCTTGTACCGTTTTGCTCGAGGGTCACGCGATCAACGCCTGTTTGCTGATGGGATGGCAGGTGGCGGGCAAAGCCGTGACCACCATCGAGGCGCTGGAAACGCTGGCCGAGGGCCGGGCTTTGGTGCGCGCAATGGAGGAGGAAAACGGCTTTCAATGCGGCTATTGTGCGCCCGGCGTGATGATGAGCCTCGTTGGGCTGTTCACCCTCTCGCCCGATGCCACGGACGAGATGATCTGCACCGCCCTTGAGGGCAACCTGTGCCGCTGCACCGGCTATCACTCGATTTTGCGCGGGGCGTTTCGCGCCCGTACGCTTATAAAGGACAGGATATGACATTCACCTTGACCCCACATGCGCCCAAAACCGACGGTGCCCTGGCGTTTTTGGCCCGGCCCGCGCAACCGATTTGGATCGGCGGGGAATGGCAGATATTGCCCGATCAGTTTGACAGCCATGATCCCGCCACGGGCGGGCTTTTGACCCGCCTTTCCCGAGCAGGCGCAACTGAGGCCGATGCGGCGGTGGCGTCGGCGCATGAGGCGCTTGTCTCCCCCGCATGGCGCGGGATGCTGCCCGCCACGCGTCAGGCCTTGCTGTGGAACATCGCCGATCTGATCGAGGCCCACGCCGATGAATTGGCCGAATTGGAAAGCCTTGATCAGGGCAAAACATTCGCCACCGCGCGGTTCGGCGAACTCCCCGGTGCCATCGCGCAGTTTCGCTATTACGCCGGGTTTGCGACCAAATTGACCGGTGAGAGCATCACGCCTTCAATCGGTTACGCCCCTGCGGGCAAACAGGTCATGGCCTATACCCGGCGCGAACCTGTCGGCGTTGTGGCCGCGATCACGCCATGGAATTCGCCCCTTTTGATGGCGGCAATGAAACTGGCGCCTGCGCTTTGCGCGGGCTGCACCGTGATTTTGAAACCGGCCGAGGAAACATCACTGACCGCGATCCGGCTCTGTAAATTGATCGAAGAGGCGGGGATGCCCAAGGGCGTGGTCAACCTGTTGACTGGCTTTGGACATGAGGTCGGAGAGGCCTTGGCCACACATGCGGGTGTCGCCAAAGTGGCCTTTACCGGATCGACCGAAATCGGACGGCATTTGTTGGGCTCGGCCAAGGGCAACCTCAAAAAACTGACACTCGAACTCGGGGGCAAATCCCCGGCGATTGTGATGGCGGATGCCGATCTTGATCTGGCGGTGCCGGGTGTAGCGCGCGGGATTTTTGCCAATTCGGGACAGGTCTGTGTGGCCGGGTCTCGCATCTATGTTCAGCGCGCACTCTATGATCAATTTGCCGAACGGCTGGTGCAGGCCGCACTTGCGCTGCGCCTTGGGCACGGGTTGGCACCGGACAGCGATCTTGGCCCGCTCATCAACGCCACACATGCCGCGCGGGTCGCGGGGATTGTCGACCAAGGTCGCGCCGAGGGGGCCGAAATTTTGACCGGAGGCGGGCAAATCGACGAAGCACCCGCGTTTTTTCAACCAACGATCCTGACTGGCGTGCGCCCCGACATGGCCTTGATGCGGGATGAGATTTTCGGCCCGGTGACGGCACTCACCCCATTTGACACGCCAGAGGAGGCCTTGGGCCTCGCCAATGACAGCGAATACGGCTTGGCGGCCTCGGTCTGGACCGAAAACCTCAGCCACGCGCACAAACTGGCGGCGGCAATCCATGCGGGCACGGTCTGGGTCAATTGCCATAGCTATTTTTCACCGGAACTGCCGAAAGGCGGGATCAAGGCCTCGGGTTGGGGCGTGGAAAACAGCGCGCAAGGCTTGGACAATTACCTGGAGAATAAAACCGTCTGCATGGTGATTTAGGGCCGCAAGATACGGCTTGGAGCCAAAAGTCGCCGCTTTGCAGATAAGAAAATGGCCCGCAGCACCGCTTGAAAACTACCCGACCCGCGCCACGGCGGGCTTGGCCAATTGCCATTTGATCCGGGCAAAGCCCATTTGCACCGCCAAACCGACAAACACATAGGCCAGGTCAAAGATCCACGGATCATAGATCAGCGCCGCTTTGATCGACTGGCCGAGGATCGACAAAACCGTGCCAAGCGCAAAACAGCCAAGACCAAACCGCCCCATCAATTGGATCGGCCAAACCCAACGGCTGGCAGAGAGGTGTGTCACCCAATTTTGCGTCGAGAGGAAATATACCAGTGCCAACACATGGATCAGACGCGGGGCGGCAAGAAAGGTTTTGTCGAAATTGGTGATGTAAAATGGCGCCCCAAGGCTGCGCAAAACGCCCAACCCGCTGCTGCCAACCTCACGGATCGCGTCGATTTTCATCCAGCCCAGAATGAGCACCAAGATCGTCAGTGACAGCCATTTGGCCCAGGCCACATTTGGCACCAACCGCTGACCCGCCTTCAACCGCATCCCACAGGCAAGCCCGATGGCAAAGAGGAATTGCCACGCGAACGGGTTGAAAAACCAACCGCCGGGATTGGGATAGGCGGGCACGTTGAGGCGGGTTTCACCGGTGAAAATCCAAAGCGCGAATGACCCGCCCAGCATGATCCAGATATTGCGTTGCCCGACCAGGATCATCACCGGCGTCATCAGCAACAAGGCCGCATACATCGGCAAAATGTTCAGATAGCCGAACTGATGGCCCAATGTGGCGATCCCAATCGTCGCTTGCACCGGGGCTTTCATCCACGGGCCAACGTTGTTGACCTTCCACATCTTGTCGGCGCCGAACCAATAGGCCGCGCCCAGCATGATCGCCAAAGAGATCACGGAAATCACCAGATGCACGGAGTAAAGCGTCCAGGCCCGGCCCCAACATTTCGCCACAGCCCGCCACAACGGCAAACGCACAAAGGCCAAAGGATAAGCCAGCCCCGCCGCCATCCCGGACATGAAAACGAACCCTTCGGCCGCATCCGAGAAGCCGAAATTGCGATTGGTAAGGACCTCAAGCGGGTTGCCGGGCACATGGTTGATGAAAATCATCACCAAGGCGAGCCCCCGGAAAAAGTCGAGCCTGGGGTCTCGTGCATTCGGGCCACGAGAGGATACGGGCACGCCAATCGGTGCGGAGGAGGACGGTTTGGTATGGGACATATCAGGCAGGGATTTCAGCCACTTGGGCATTGGGCACGACGACACTTGGGGAAGTGTCATCCCAAAGCGCGACAATCCGGCGATGATCGGTGATGACCTGCGGCAGGGCGGTTTCTTCCGGCGTCAGAAACACCGGCGGGTGAGAGGGCTTTGATGTCATCCAGATCACCAAAGGCGCCACCACCAAGGGTACGCCAATCGGCAAAACCCAAAGCATCAGGTTGGGGGCGAAACTATGGGTGAGTGCCATCACCACGATGCCCCACAGTTGAATCCACCACCCGGCGGCATAGGCCTCGGGAAATGTCAGCCGCCCGTCACCACGTGTCTGCGCTGGCCAACCGCCATCGCGCCCCATCACCACCTGCATCACCGCCCGGGTTTGCCACATCAACATGATCGGCGCGTTGATCGAGGATTGGATGAGCTCGGTTATCATGCTGCGCAGGGCCGTGACTGTACCGCCAAACTCCGCCACCCGCCCACGCGCGATGGCATCGAGTAGGATCAACACTTTGGGAAAAACCAAAAGGCCAAAGACACCCACCGCAACCCCCACCGCTTTCGAGGTTTGATCAGAGGGAAACACCGGAAACAATTGGAACGGTTCAGGAAAGAAATCCGGTTCAGGCGCGGTCGCAGTGGCGTAGAGGTTGGAGGCCAGAAACATCACCCAAAACAGCGGCGCGACGTAGCTGAGGATGCCTTGGAAAAACACGAACCGCGACCAGCCCTTGAGGCCCGGCGCAGAAATCACCCGGATATGTTGTAAATTGCCCTGACACCAGCGCCGATCGCGTTTGGCGAAATCAATCATGTTTTCGGGGCCTTCCTCAAAAGACCCCGCCAAATCTGGATCAAGTCGCACCCCCCATCCGGCGCGCGCCAAAAGCGCCGCTTCGACGTAATCGTGGCTGAGGATATGACCGCCAAAGGGCGGCGGGCCGGAGAGTTCGGGCAGCGCACAGCTTTCCGCAAAGGCCCGCACCCGCACCATGGCGTTGTGGCCCCAAAACGGGCCCGTGACGCCTTGCATCGCGGCCTGACCCTGGGCAAAGACCGGCGAATAGAACCCGGCGGAAAATTGCATGGCACGGCCAAAGCGCGAGCGCGCGCCGGTGATGCGCGGCAGGGTTTGCAACAGACCAAGCTCGGGGGCCGCCTGCATCCGGCGCACCATTTCAACAATGGTTTCGCCTTCCATCAAACTGTCGGCATCCAAGATCAGCGCGAAATCATATTGCCCGCCCGAGGTCTCAAAAAAGTCCTGAATATTACCCGCTTTGCGGCCAATATTGCGCGCCCGTCTACGGTAGAAAAACCGGGGGGCTTTCCCTAAGGCGACCCGCGCGTCTTGGCCGCGGTCAGACCAAAGATGCACGAACCACCGCTCTTCTTCGGGCCCCACTCGGTCATTTTGCGTATCAGACAGGATAGCAAAATCAAATTGTTCGGCCACACCAAGCCGGGTGAGCGAGACGTCCATCGCCGCCACGCGGGCAAAAACCACCGCAGGATCTTCGTTATAGACGGGCATCAAAATCGCGGTGCGGGTCGTAAGCGGCGTGTTCAGATATGCGGGGGGGTTTCGGGCCGAAATAAGCCCCTCCACCGATTGCATCGCGCCCCAAGCCAGCCAAAATGTCGTGATAAACACAAGCGCAGCCCGCACACCATCGACCATCTGATAGCCGTCCGCCGCGCCGAATTGCAAAAACAATGCCGCCGCGCCGATCCCAAGGCCAACACTGATCAGCAACGCCAAAGCACGCGCAGAACGCGCGCCGCTGGGGGACGTCGATTGGCTCATTGGTTATCTGCCACGCGCAGTGCGACCGATACCGGAGGCGAAAACCCCGATGAGGCGCGACAAAAACGGTGTCTGTGCCACGGCCTCCGCAAGGGGCCGTTCGATCACCTGCCGGGGCATCGCCAAAGGCGCATGAGGCAGACGCGCCGCACGCAAAATCTCCGCGTGACGCGTACCGATGGCCCGCGCGTGTGCGTCCTGCGCCGCATCAGAAAGAGACCCTTGCATCATCATGTGCGTACCCATTGATAAATCCATGTTTCCGTCAGTTTCCGTCCAAAGCCCGCGACATGGGCGACAAGTTCAACCAGCCGCTCATTGCCGCCATCGACATCAATCACCAAACGCCAGCGCGTGGTGTTTTCAATTTTGGAGAGGGCGATATGTTGGATTTTGCCGCCAGACAGGGTCACGACCGGCTCCATCTCAGCATCCGCAGGCAGCCCCGCCATCAACCCACCGTCAAAATCAATCACAAATTTGCGCAACGAGGCTTTCGCGCCCGAGACGCCAGACGTGCCGCCTTGGCCCGCCAAAGTGTTGACAATCCATGCGCGGTCCCCGTCGCGGTCGGTGCCAAGCGCCCCCCACCGCAGACGATACACATATTCACGCGTCTCGCCCGCTTTCGGCTTCTCAGACGGCACCCAGAAGCTGACGATGTTGTCATTGCCTTCCAGATCGGACGGGATTTCCACCAAACGGATAGCGCCCGGGCCCCAATCGCCCTGCGGTTCGATCAACACAGAGGGGCGGTCCTGATAATGCGCCCCGGCGTCTTGGTAATCCTCAAACGCCCGGTCGCGTTGGATCAGACCGAAGGATTTGAGGTTCGGTTCGCTCAGATACGAGCTTGCCAGACGCGGCGGGTTGTTGAGCGGACGCCAGAGCACATCGCCGTCGCGACGCACCACCATCAGGGCGTTGCTGTCATGGACTTGCGGGCGATAATCGTCAAAGGCGTCGCTATTCTTTTCGTCGAACAAGAACATCGAGGTCAGCGCGGCCACGCCCAATTGTTCCACATCGCGGCGGAAATGCAGCTTGGCGGTGACATCAATCACCGTTTCCTCGCCCGGACGGATAACAAACCGATACGCGCCGGTGCAGGACGGGCTTTCGAGGGCTGCGTAAAATACCACGGTGTCCTGGCCGACGGCAGGACGTTCGAGCCAAAACTCAGTGAAGCGCGGGAATTCTTCTTCGCCGCTCAACCCGGTGTTGATGGCAAGCCCCCGCGCCGACAGGCCATAGCTGCTGTCACGCGCCAAAGCGCGGAAATAGGAGGCGCCAACAAAGGCCACCAATTCGTCGAACTTATCAGCGCGATTGAGCGGCGAGTTCAACCGAAAGCCAGCCACACCGGGCAAGGCGACATGGGGCGACACGCGCGCGGCCAAGTCTTCATAATAGAGGAAATCGTCAGTGGAAAACGCCATCGGCACCTGCATACCGTCCACGACCTCATGGACCGTCACCGTGTCTTTGTACAACCAACCGGGATGAAAAGCGTGAACCTGAAACAACACGCCCTCATCGCGCCAGCGGGCACGCAAGGGGTTGAACTGGATCTTACGGTAGTCGTCGTAATCGAGGTCCGTGATCACTTCGGCCGCGGCAACAGGGGCCTGATAGTCAGACTGCGCCGCCTCAGAGATCCGCGCATCGAGCCAGTCAAACGAAAACGGCTGAGGGCCGATCGGTTCGGCCACAGGTTCGGGCATGACCTCCGGCACAGGCGTGCTGACGGCTGGTGCATCCACCGTTGGGTCCACGTCTTGTGCCCAAGCAGTGCGCGCCAAGGCGACGGCGGCCACAGACCCCGACAGCGTGGCAAGAACGGAACGACGGGACAGGCCCGCATCAGAAGAGAGTGACTTTACTGACATTGCGCAAACATTGAACCGAACTGGCTTCCCGACTTGGTTTCTCGACTCTGGTTTCCCAGACTCACATCATCCCTGCATGCGACTCACTCGCATGACAGTTCCGTGACATCCGTCAAATATGTTTAGTTTCGCTGCACCGCCACATAAATCTGTAGAACCGTTTGAGAACTGGCGATTTTTCGCGAGTTTGTCAGGGGCGAAATCGGGGTTTTTCGCCGGTTTCGCGGAAAAACAAGGTTGCTTTCGCCTAAAGCGGCCTTTTATTCCCTCTCTGCGCGAAACCCCGCGCATTGCACGCGCCGAACGCGCAGATTGTCCCCCTATTGAACACCCCGCTATTGAGCATCAAAGCCCCAGGAGATCACGGCGGGGGCTGTGCCGCTTTTCAACACTTGCACGACAGGGTAGACTGATCCGATGACCGCACCCGCCTTTCCTCATATCCCTGACCTTGACGGGATGATGGCTTGTCCCGCCTGTGACGCTTTGCTGGTGGACCGCACTGTCTCGGTCGGAGCCACGGCCTCTTGCCCGCGCTGTCATACGGTGATCGAAGCGCCGCGACCCTTGGCGATGACCCGCATCATCATGCTGGCTCTGGCAGCGCTGATCCTGATGATTGCGGCGGTGTTTTTCCCCTTTCTCGAATTGGGTGCGGCGGGCATGGTCCGGCGCAGTTCTTTGTTGGACACGGTGATGGCCTATGCCACCGGATTGACCGCGCCGCTGACGCTGGCCATGGCTGCTTTGATTGTGGTTTTGCCCGTGACCCGGTTTTTGACACTGCTTTATGTGTTGGGGCCGATGGCCTTTGGCTGGCATCCGGCACGCCATGCGGTTCATGCGTTTCGAGTGACCGAAGCGTTGCGGCCCTGGGCGATGGCAGAGGTGTTTATCGTTGGCGTTGCGGTGGCATTGGTAAAAGTCGCAGGGCTGGCGCATGTCTCGCTGGGCCCGGCATTTTGGGCCTTTGTGGCGCTGGTCATCGTGACCGTGCTGAAAGATAATTTTATGAGTAGAGTGACCGTTTGGAAAACCTTAGAAGCGCGCCGCCGATCCTGACAGCCCGTGATGCGGGTCTGATCGGCTGCACCCATTGTGGCAAGGTGGACCGACCCGGCGTGGTGCGATGTGCCCGCTGTGGCGCCCGTCTGCGCCCGCGCGATGTCGATGGTTTGCAAAAGGTCTGGGCCTGGCTCATCGCCGGAATGGTCATCTATATACCGGCCAATCTCTACCCGATGCTTTCCACCGTAAGTCTTGGGAAAACCACGGAAAACACCATTCTCGGCGGGGTGATCGAACTGATGCACCACGCTCCTACGGCGTGGCGGGTATCGTGTTCTTCGCCTCCATCGTGATCCCGATCGCCAAGTTCATTGCGATTATTTACCTTGGCCTGTCGGTGACACGCAAAGTACGCATGCCGATGCATCGCCGTCACACCCTGTTTGAAATTGTTGAATTTATTGGACGCTGGTCGATGATTGATGTGTTTGTGGTTGCGATCCTTTCTTCGCTGGTGCGGTTGGATTTTGCTGCCACCATCACGCCGGGGATTGCGGCGGTCAGCTTTGCACTTTCCGTTGCCTTCACTATGATGGCCGCCTTGAGTTTTGATGAGCGTCTGATTTGGGACGCGCGTAACGAGGACGCAGAATGAGGGCAATGCCATGAGCGATGTGCAGCCAACAGAAATGGTGGTCGAAGGTCCGAAACGCTCGGCATGGCGCAACCTGTCCTATGTCTGGTTGGTGCCTTTGGCGGCCTTGGCCGTGACGCTTTTCATTGCCTGGCAAAGCTGGGCCGACCGGGGTCAACGCATTGAAATCCGGTTTGAAAACGCAGCCGGCATCACCGCAAATGAAACTGCTCTGCGCTACCGCGATGTCACCATCGGCCTGGTCGAAGACGTGGCCTTTTCCGCCGATCTGACCTCTGTCGTGATCGCGCGCGCATTGATCGGACGGTGGCGGAGTCCTTGCCCGCCGATGCCGAATTCTGGGTCGTGCGCCCCGAAGTCTCCGCCAGCGGCATTTCCGGCCTCTCCACCGTGCTTTCGGGCGCCTATATTCAGGCCGCCTTCGACCCCGCCCCCGGCGCAGGTGCCACCAAATTTGTCGGACGCGATGACACGCCCTTGGTCTTGCCCGGTATGAAAGGTACAAAAATCACCCTGCGCACGGCGTCTGGATCACAACTCACCCCCGGCGCGCCGATTTTTCACAAAGGCATCGAAGTCGGCAAAATCGAAAGCCCGCGCCTGCTCGACAATGGCTCGGGCGTGATGGTCGACGCCTTTATTAACGCGCCCTATGACACACGCCTCACCTCCGCCACGCGGTTTTGGCAAACCTCTGGCTTCTCAATCAATTTTGGCCCAAGCGGCCTTAATCTTTCGGTTGACTCGGTCGCCAGTCTTGTGCGTGGCGGGCTGGCCTTTGACACGGTGTTTTCCGGCGGCGGCCCGGTGCGACCCGGGCAGGTTTTTGATCTGTTCGAGGGCGAAGAACAGGCGCGCGACAGTGTGTTCAGCGAGACCATCGACAATGCTGTCGATTTGACGGTCGAGTTTGATGAATCCGTCAGCGGCCTGTCCGCAGGCTCACCCGTGCTGTATCGCGGCGTGCGCATTGGTGCGGTCTCTGATCTTGGTGCATTTATCGAAGACATGCCGGATGGCCCAAGCGTGAAGTTGCGCGCGATGATTTCAATTGATCCGCAACGCTTGGGCTTAGATGCCGATGCCCCCGCCGCAGAAACCATCGCGTTTTTCGCCAATGCCGTCAAAGGCGGGCTGCGTGCACGGCTGGCGTCGCAAAGCCTGTTCAGCACCTCGCTGGTGATCGAACTCGCGAATATCCCGGATGCAAGCCCGGCGATTCTTGGGATTTTCTCCGAATCCGCGCCACTGTTGCCCTCCGTGCCCTCCGATTTGCCGGATGTGGGCGCGACCGCAGAGGGGTTGTTGAAACGGGTCAATGACCTGCCGGTCGAAGAGCTGTTGGATCAAACCATCGCCACGCTTGCAGCCGTCGAAAGCCTTGCGGGCGACGAAACCCTGCGCGCGGCACCTGATGCATTTGTCGCGCTGTTGGATGACGCGCGCGGGTTGCTTGGCAGCCCGGACACGCAAGCGCTCCCCGCCGAGTTGAAAGTCGCCATTTCCGAGTTGCGCGCAGTGTCCGAAGAGTTGCGGCAAGCGGATGCGGTGGGCAAACTCGTGGCCGCCTTGGACGCCGCCGAAGAGGCCGCGACATCGGTCACAGACGTGGCCGCCGACATCGAAGGCGCCACGGCGGAGTTGCCGCAACTGGTGGCCGATTTACAAAAATTGACCAACAAGGCCAATTCGCTTGAAGTCGAACAATTCCTCGCCTCTGCCGGGGCGTTTTTGGACGGGGCGGATCGGTTGATCGACACGCCGGACGCCCGCGCCCTGCCCGCAAGCCTGACCGCCGCTTTGGATGAAGCTCGCAGCGCCTTGGCCGAATTGCGCGCCGGTGGCGTGGTTGAAAACACCAACGCCACGCTGTCGTCCGCCCGCGATGCCGCATCGGCGATTGAACAGGCGGCGCAGAGCCTGCCGGAACTGTCCGCCCGGATCGAAACCCTCGTGGCCGAGGCCGAAAAGACCCTTGCGGGCTATGGCAGCCAATCCAGTTTCAACCGCGAAACGCTCTCGTCCCTGCGCGAAGTGCGCGCGGCGGCACAAGCGCTGAGCAAGCTCGCCCGCGCCATTGAACGCAACCCCAATTCCCTCTTGTTTGGACGGTGACCGATATGTTTCGTTTTCTCCCGCTTGCCCTTTTGCTTTTGGCCGCCTGTGGCGGCACCGATCCACGCTATTTGATCGACACGGCCCCGGCCGAGACCGCAGCGCCGGTGCGGTTGCGCGTTGCAACCCTTGAGGTGCGCGAAGTGTCGCTCCCGGCCTATGCCGAGGAATCGCAAATCCTTTTGGAGGGCGGTGACGGCGCGTTGACCCCGGTCAAAGGCGCGGCTTGGGCGGATGAGCCTGTGCGCGCTGTGACGCTTTTGCTGGCCGATACCATTGGCCGCGCTGGGTCGGCCACAGTGGCGGCGGAACCTTGGCCTTTGGCCACCCCGGCGCAGGCGGCAGTCGAAGTGCGTGTCTCGGAAATGGTGGCGCGGGCTTCGGGCCAGTTTGACCTCAAAGGCCAGTTCGCGATTTCATCCTATGATCATATCGTGCGCGAACGGATCGTGCGGTTTGACATCGCCGTCCCGCTTCGCGACACCTCGCCCGCGGGCATTGCCGCCGCCTCTGGCCTTGCTATGCGTCAACTGGCGCAAAAGATCACGCAAGAACTGTCTCGCTGACCCACGATCCGGGGCATAGGCCTGACTGGAATGAGATGATGCCTTTGGGTTTGACCCCCAAATGCTCGCCCCCTCCCTTGGTCGAACGCTGAATGCGTTCTCGCATTGCAAAACGTGCATCAATGCACTGATTGTTAAGATGCTCCCCTCATGGTGTTCCCAAACGCCATACAATTCAAGGGGATCGAGATGATTCGCGCTCAGCTGTCAAAACTATCAGTCCGAATCTACGCCATCGTCGTGATTGCCGTTGTTCTGATCGCAGTACTTACACAAATTCTATTGAATCTCGCCTACAACTCCGCGCTCGCCATGCGTGAACAACACCTAAGTGATGTTGTAGATACCGCCATCGCGACCCTTATCGAGATCGACGATCAGGCAAAAGCCGGCGCTCTCACACATGAGCAAGCCATCGCCCTTGGTCAGGAGACCATGATGAAGATGCGCTATGGCGAAAGCGGTTACTTCTTTGTCTTGAATAACCAAAACATCATGATCGCCCATCCGATCAAGCCAGAGCTGAACGGCACCGATCAGACCGACATCAAAGACACCCACGGCACCTACATTTTCCAGGAAATGATCGAAATTGCCACCACCAAAGGCCGCGGTGCGTTGACGTATTACTTCGACAAACCGGACGGCAGCGGCGACGATGAAAAAATCAGTTTTGTGCGCGAATACGAACCTTGGGGTTGGATCGTTGGCACGGGCTCTTACATGTCTGACATCAATGATGATCTTACTGACATGAGAACCATCGGCCATGGCGTTCTGGCGGCAGCGCTCATCGCGCTCGGGCTCACCTCCGCTCTCCTTGTCCGAAGTGTCACGCACCCTCTTGACGCCTTGAAGGCACGTATGTCTGCCATGTCCCAAGGCGATACCCACACTGAAGTGCCGATGACCAACAACAAAAGTGAAATTGGCGAAATGGCCCGCGTCCTTGAAATCTTTAGGGTAGCCCTTGTTGAGCGTGCAGAACTTGCACAGGCTCAAATCGAAAAAGACGCCGCCATGGTGCGCGAACGGGAAGACGCCGCGGAGCGAGAACATCAGGCCAAACTCCGTGAAGCCGCCGTTGAGGAAAGCCGTCGCAAAGAACAAGAAAAGGCCCGCCAGGAAAAAGAGGCGGAGCGTGCCGAAGCCGAAGCCGAACGCGAACGAAACCTCAGAAATCAACAGCGCGTCGTATCAACGCTTGCGGCGGGCCTCGGCGCCATGTCACGCGGCGATTTGACCGTGCGTATCAACGAAGACTTTCCGCCTGAATATGTAAAACTGCGCACCGACTTCAATGATGCCGTTGAAAAAATCAGCCGCTTGGCCAGCACCATCGTTGAAGGGGCCGCCACCATCATTGGTGAAACCGACAACCTCAACAGCGCCGCGATAGATCTGAGCCGTCGCACGGAAACTCAAGCCGCCTCCCTTGAAGAAACCGCGGCAGCGATCACCGAACTTGCCGCTTCTGTAGACAGCTCAGCCCGCAGTGCAAAAGATGCTGCCGGCACGGTTGGCCAAACCAAAGACCGCTCAACGGCAGGGCGCCATGTTGTCCAGCGGACCGTCAAAGCCATGAACGACATTGCAGAAAGCTCAACCCAGATTTCCAAGATCACCAGCGTCATTGATGACATTGCATTCCAAACCAATCTCTTGGCCCTGAACGCCGGCGTCGAAGCCGCGC
Source organism: Roseobacter sp. TSBP12 (assembly GCF_009129705.1). Taxonomy (NCBI): domain Bacteria; kingdom Pseudomonadati; phylum Pseudomonadota; class Alphaproteobacteria; order Rhodobacterales; family Roseobacteraceae; genus Roseobacter; species Roseobacter sp. TSBP12. Next base: position 1,031 of record NZ_PYIB01000040.1, on the reverse strand, counting down.
GAGCTGGCGATTCGGGCAGGGGCTTTGCCGTCGTTGCCTCCGAAGTGAGGGCCCTGGCACAACGCAGCTCCGAGGCGGCAAACGAGATTGCGAAACTGATCGAAACATCGGGGCGTCAAGTCGACGAGGGTGTGCAACTCGTGAATGCATCTGGGGATGCGCTCGCCGAGATTGAGACCCTTGTGGCAAGCTTGGACGGCCTTGTTCAGACCATTTCGACCTCTGCTTCTGAACAATCTGTCGGTCTCGCGGAAATATCAACAGCCGTCAGCCAACTGGATCAGGTGACACAACACAACGCGGCCATGTTCGAAGAGACCACCGCGGCCTTGCAATCCCTGAAAGCTCAAGCCACCGCCCTCGAGCGTGACAGCTCTGTGCTCAAAACGACAAATGAAGATGAAGAGGTGAGACTGGTCTCTTAAATGTCTCTCACGGCTGAGACTTGCACCAAACGCGCCTCCCCGCATGTCTCATCAGACATGCGGGAATTTGCTTTGCTGGAACATATAGCCCGAATTGGTCAAATTTCTGAGCGCATGGTGGCATCAATGGAGGTTTGCCGCCGGATGAAACAAATCCAGTTAAGCGAGTCGATCATCGAGTGGCGCATTCCAATGCCGCGCCGCAGCGTTTTGGCCCGACACTCGACGGCTGCGTCTATATGGGCGCTCAACGTCCCAAACAGCGAACGTGAGCAAGCAATTTCAAGATTTCACTCTGCTGCAGAGATCGAAACTAACAATCTGTAAAGTCATGACATTTCAGATTTGTAAATTTAATTTACACAAAGTGACGTACATTCGTGAAGTGATTTACAAATAAATCTATTTAATGCAGCAAGTTACGGGCATTTTCACATCAAACTCTGTAAAGCTGATCTGGAGGAAGGACTCTGCCTTGCGCAGGGTCACGTCAAGAATACGAGAACTGGGAGGCGACATGTCCGAAGACACCACCACAATGACCGTTCCTTCCGAGGCATTTGCTTCGAAGGCACATATTTCCGCAGAAAAATACACCGACATGTA
>NZ_PYIB01000039.1:0-45019 GCF_009129705.1 Roseobacter sp. TSBP12 | reverse complement strand
ACAATTAAGGGCTACGCGACACCAGACCAAAAGACCCCGAACATGGCGAGGCGCGCTGAGATGAAAGACCTGAACAAAACCGACGATGAACAGGGCGGCTATGACCTGATCGTTCTTGGGGCCGGATCGGCGGGGTTCTCCGCCGCAATTACCGGCGCGGATGCCGGAAAGCGTGTCGCCCTCGTAGGACATGGCACCATCGGCGGAACTTGCGTCAACGTGGGATGCGTGCCCTCCAAGGCGATGATCCGTGCGGCAGAGGCCGTGCACTGTGCGGGGGCTGCCAAGCGGTTCCCCGGCCTGTCGGGACGGGCACAAGTGGATGATTGGCAGACGCTCGTTCAGTCCAAGGACGATCTGGTCACGACCCTGCGCCAGAAGAAATACGCGGACCTTCTGCCGGAATATGAGGATGTCGATTACATCGACGCCGGTCCCGCGCGGCTGATCGAAGGTGGCGTGACAGTCGGTGAGCGAACCCTGAAAGCACCGAGGACCATCATCGCCACGGGCGGGCGTCCCGTTCTGCCGACCATCGACGGCATCGAGGAAATCGGCGCGCTCAACAGCACCAGTCTTCTGGAACTCGAAGTACTGCCGAAAAGCCTGATCTTCATCGGCGCGGGCTACATCGGCGCGGAGCTGGCCCAGATGATGAGCCGCATGGGCGTGAAGGTCACGCTTGTCGCCCGTTCGCATCTGTTGCCCGGCGCGGAACCAGAGGTCTCGGAGGCATTGGCGGCGGCGTTCGAGGCCGAAGGCATCACTCTTCTGACCGGGTTAAGCTACGACACTGTGCGCCGCGACGACGCGGGCGTGACACTGCGCGTGATCCAGAACGGAAAGCCTGTCGAAGTGACGGCGGATCACCTCGTTTCGACCGCTGGCAGGCGGGCCAATACCAAAGATATGGGCCTGGACGCAATCGGCGTGGAAACCGACGCGCGTGGGTCCATCGTCGTCGGCGAGGACATGCAGACATCGGTGCGCGGCATCTATGCCGCAGGCGATGTGACCGACCGCGACCAGTTCGTCTATATGGCGGCCTATGGTGCAAAGCTCGCGGCCAAAAATGCGGTTCTCGGCGAAGACCATCGCTACGACAACGCCGCGATGCCCTGGGTGGTGTTTTCCGACCCGCAGGTCGCGGGCGTCGGTCTCGGTGAAGCCCAGGCGCGGGACGCGGGCCTCGACGTCAAGACGTCCATCGTACCGCTCGATCAGGTGCCGCGCGCACTGGCCGCACGCGACACGCGCGGATTGATCAAGCTGGTGGCGGACAGAAAGTCCGACCGGCTGCTTGGCGGCCAGATCATCGCGCCCGAGGGGTCCGATACGATCCAGACCCTCGTTATGGCGCTGAAGTTTGGCATGACCACAAAGGCGCTCGGGGAGACGATCTTCCCCTATCTGACGACCGTGGAAGGGCTGAAGCTGGCGGCGCAAACCTTCGATATGGACGTGGCAAAGTTGAGCTGCTGCGCCGGATGAAGATCAGGACAAGGACCGGAGAATGAATGAAGACTACGACCTGATCGTCATCGGGGCGGGCATGGCGGGCGTGGCCGCGGCCAACAAATGTGGCGCGGCAGGATGGCGTGTCGCCATTGTCGATGCGCTGCCCTACGGCGGCACCTGCGCATTGCGCGGCTGCGATCCAAAGAAAATCCTGCGGCGCGGTGCGGAAATCATGGACGCGGCACGGCTCATGCAGGGCAAGGGGATCGATCCCGGTGATCTGTCGATCAACTGGGCCGATCTGATGGCACACAAGCGTGGCTTCACCGATCCCGTGCCGGACAAGATGGAAAAGGGCCTGTCGGGCAACGGCGTCGAAACCCTGCATGGAGCCGCGCGGTTCACGGGAAGCAACACGCTGGAGGTCGATGGAACGGCATATCAGTCGGAACGGTTCCTCGTGGCCGCCGGTGCCATGCCCAGGCCGCTGAGCTTCACAGGGGCCGATCTCGTGATCGACAGCACGGATTTCCTCAACCTGGAGGCCCTTCCCAATCGGGTTCTTTTTATCGGTGGCGGCTTCGTGTCCTTCGAGTTTGCGCATATCGCCGCACGGGCCGGAGCCAACCCGATCATCGTGGATCGTGGCGCCCGGCCCTTACGCGGCTTCGATCCCGATCTGGTCGAAATGCTGATCGACCGCAGCGGCGGTATCGGCGTGGACCTGATGCGCGAAACCGAAATCGTGTCGGTCTCGGAAGCCAGTAGAGCATTCACTGTCGAGGTGAAGTCGGGCGATGAAACCCGAACAATCGAAACCGATCTGGTCGTGCATGGCGCGGGCCGTGTGGCAGCCCTGGCCGATCTGAATCTTGAGGCGGCTGGTGTTGATTACAGCGACAAGGGCATCGTTGTAGCCCCGCATCTGCAAAGCACGACGAACAGCGCGGTCTTTGCCGCCGGAGATTGCGCCGACACCGATGGCATGCCGCTGACGCCAGTCGCAGTGATCGAAGGGAAGGTCGCGGCCTCCAACATGCTCAAAGACACTCAGACCGCACCGGATTATGCCGGTATTCCTACAGCCGTCTTCACAGTCCCGGAAGTGGCGCGTGTCGGTATGTTGGAAAGTGAGGCAAGGGACGCCGGGTATGATGTCGATGTTCGGTTCACCGACACTGGCGATTGGTATTCGAACTACCGGATCGGCGAGACCTCTGCTGCCGCGAAGGTCCTCGTGGACAAGTCGAACGGCAAGATCCTCGGCGCGCACCTGTTCGGCCCGGAATACGGCGAACTGATCAATTTCTTCGGGCTGGCAATCAAGCTGGGCCTGGCGGCCAAGCAACTTAAGTCGATGACGGCGGCCTATCCAAGTGTTGGATCGGATTTGGGCTCGCTTCTCTGAATTTGAAAGATTTTTCGCAATAGACCCGATCCTCCTCGGAACGTATGTCTGGCCCGATGAAGACGGTTCTTATCTACTTCGCCGCTGCGCTGGCCGAAATTGCCGGATGCTTTGCTTTCTGGGCCTGGTTTCGGCTGGACAAGAGCGTGTTTTGGTTGGCACCGGGCATGCTGTCCCTTGCCGCTTTCGCCTGGCTACTGGCGCTCAGCCCCGCCGATCAGGCGGGCCGCGCCTATGCAGTCTACGGTGGCGTTTACATCGTATCGTCCCTGCTGTGGCTATGGGGCGTAGAAGGGCATCGCCCGGATCAATGGGATGTAGTTGGAGCGGTCATTTGCCTTGTCGGTGCGGGTATTATTCTCTGGGCACCGCGCAGTATTTGAGAGGCAGCCGCAGACGGGGTGAAGCGCTGAATCGTTCGATTAGATCGCCTTTTGGTTCACGCGTTCCGACAACTCGGCGCTGCTTTCCCTCCGCATCGCGGCTGCGATCAAGCAGGTTTTCTACCGCCCTCGAAAGCAGCGATACATCCTTTACGCAGCATCGGTCAAAGTGGGCTCTTCAGTTACATTCGCCGCGAGGAGAATGAACGTCAACTCCTGCGAAACTCATCCGTGCTCCGCGATGATAGCTCTCGTTGTCTGAACTGCCGAAGCAAGCGTTGTCCGGTCTGTGTTCGTGATACCTAGGCCCTCAACATCAAGCGACAGTTGACCTTGGCCACCTCCGCTTGCAGCAGCACGAGCCGCGCGGCCGCGGGCCTTCGCTGCGCTGACAGGGTCAGTTTTCGATGCGTTAGGCACATTGTGGCCGACTTCCCGCGGTCCCGCAGCCGCCCGCACTTCCTGCAGTTCTTGCTTCAACCTCTCCACCGTTTCCCGGGTCTCAGACATCTGCCGATCCCGCCGCAGGCCGTCCTCGTCCGGATATGGGAAGCTTCCCGATTGACAGGCGTGCAGAACCTTCAACGCCGGGTCCTCGAAATACTTCACCCTTCTTGCCCGGATCGGCATCTGCGCGTCGATCACGAGGATGACCTCGTCGAGGTCCATGCGTCGGGCCTCATCCTCGGTCAGGAGCGGGGTATCTTCTGTCCTCTCCGAGACGCTGCGCCCTTCGAATGGATTGCGTCCAACAGCACGGGAGCGGGTCACCACACGCTTGGTGGTCTTGCCGACAGCCTGGCTCAATTCCTCGATGGTCTTCTGCTCGGACGGGGTGAGGTAGAGCTTTACCCCGGCGCCGCCCTGCAGCGACCTGCGGGTGTTTTCACCATAGATCTCGTCCAGCGCCGGGATCGTCTGGGTCACGATGGCGAGGTTGCCGCCGAAGGAGCGCAGCGTCTTTATGCTTTCGGCGACGATTGGCATTTTCCCGAGCCGGTCAAACTCGTCGAGCATGATCATCACCGGCCAGGGCTCGTCATCGCCGGGTTCCTGTGCTTGCAGCGAGGCGATCAGGTCCGAGAAGAAGAGGCGGATCAGCGGGGCAAGCGGGCGGATCATCTCGGATTCGACCGCAAGATAGATCGCATGTGGGCGACGGCGGATATCCCGGAAGGAAAAGTCAGAGGTCGCGGTGGCCGCGTCGATCGCGCGGTTGTCCCAGGTGTCGAGACCCGATGTCATGAGAAGCGAGAGGTAGGAGGTGAGGGTGTCGTTGTTGGTCGAGGCCATACGCTCGAAGATCAGTTTGGCCGAGGTGTTCTTCACCTCCTGCGAACGCTTCAGATATTCCTTCTGCTTGTCGCCCCCCGAGGCGGTGATGCGGTAGATCTCGCCGATGGTCGGCACGCCGCGCTCGAAGGCCAGAAGACCGGCCGCCACGAACAAGTCGATACCGCCTGCGAGAAGGCCGCTCAGCTTTTCGTTGTCGGTCTGCAGGAAGAGCTTCGCGGTGAGTTTAAGCTCCATCTGCTGCCGGTCGGGGTTGGTCATGGCAGCAATGCGCGCCAGCGGATTATAGCGATGTGTTGGTCGGTCCCAGTCGGTCGGCGCGAAGCGGAAAACCTTGTCCCCCATGCTGGCGCGGAAGCGCGAGGTCTCGCGGAAGTTCTCGCCTTTCACGTCGAGCACCACGGCGGAGCCCTTGTAGGTCAGCAGGTTCGGGATCACGAACCCCACGCCCTTGCCCCGGCCTGTAGGCGCCACGATCAGCGCGTGGGGGAAGGTTTTTGAGACTAGGAACGGGCGCTTGGATTTCGGGGAGCCGAGCTTGCCCAGAAGGAAGCCACCGTCGGGCTTGGCAAAGAAACCGTTCCTGTTCATCTCGCTGCGGGTCTGCCAATGCGTCGTCCCGAAGCGGGTCAATGCATCCCCCAGAAGCGTGACGCTCAGCATCAGCGATGCCAGGCCGAAGCTGCCAAGGATGAGGTTCACCCAGAGGAAGTCTTTCGGTGCAGACTGAGACAGACCCCGATATTCGCGGGCAAGCAGGGTGACGTCGAAACGGGTGGGAGAAAGCCCATAGCGGAACATGACAAAGCCGGTCGCCACGACATAGCCCATGGCGAGACCGACCAGCACGAGGCTCAACACTCCTAAGGCAATCTTGCCTTTATCCATGGGTGATCCCCTTCTCGCCATCTGCCGCAGCGTGGCGTGCGCGCTGCGCCTCTATCTGTTCTTCCGCCAATGCATCGAGAACGCGCTCCATCGCCGGGCCGTGCGCAGTGACCTCGCTGCTCTGGAGATAGGTCTTGGCGAGTTCCAGCTGGCGCAGCGGATCCTCGGTGAATGTGTCCAGGACGTCCGCGTTACCGGCCCGCAGCGCGTCGATTGCGTCGTGGCTTAGTCGCTCGTTTATCTGCCGGACGATGTCCTGCTGCTCTGACTCGGAGAGCGGGCCCTCGACGTCGGCGTTTCGCACAAAGGCCATGACGGTTGGCGCTGTCTCTTCCAGATACCGGCGCTCGGCGTAGTCTTGTCGCGCCTGGTCCTCGATCTCGAAACTGCGCTCGCTGATATAGGCACGCGACGCGCCTAGCGAACGAAGGTGATTGATTTCGTCCTGGACGGCCTTCCCGAATTCATCATCCGGCATCTCCGTGCGATAGCGGGCGAGGGTGCGGAGCTCTTCGGCAATCGGACCGAGATGATCCGAAGGATCCCGCAAGGCGAGGTCCATGTCGCCAGCATGAAGCGTGCGGTCCTGCTCGGATACCGCATATTGCGGCGGCATTCGACTGTCGGTGATCTGTTCCCAGGCCATTGAGGCCAGTTCGGCATGTTGCGGCGATTTCTGCGCGTAGACGTCGAACGCGGCGCGGGCCTCTTCAACCTCCACGGCACCTGCCCGCCGGACGGACGGGTCGTCGAAGAACGGATGATCGAAATCCGTCCGGCGGAACTGCGCCACCAGCGCTCTGAACGCCTGCCGCTCCGATGGGGCAAAGATGTCGGACCCATCTTGCGCGAGATCACTCCCAGGTGTCGTCAACCGTTCACCAAGCGCTGCCTCAGCGTCATCCACCTCGTCGACCTCGGTTGGCGCGCGCAGGACGCGTACATCGGTCAAAACATCGCCCAGCCGAACATGCACGGCTTCCAGCCGGTCGAGCGCGTCTTCCCGGTCCGCAGATTTCTCCAGATCGAGGTCGCTTGCTTTGGCAATCCCCTGCAGATCCTGTGCCAGCCACTGGCGCTCCAATGCGGCATTGCCTGCCCCCTCCCGCAGGCGCGCGGCCACAGCCTCGGCATCGATGCCCGTGCCTTGCAACGCTTCGGCCAGCTTTGGTGCCACCTCTCCATCGTCAAGACGCGCGAGGTGATCTTCACTGGCGTTTGGCCTTGCATAGATGCCGTCCCGGGACGGAGCATCGACCAGGGCGGCGGAGCGATCCCCGAGCGGGTTCAAATGCGCGACCGAGGCCAGAACGTCGGTCAGCTTGCGCTCGATCACCGGCCTCTCGGCCGCCGGCGCCCTGTCGATCGCCGCCTCGATCTGGCGAATGTTCTGAGAAAACTCGGTGATCAGCGTGTCGAACGCTGCTTCGTCTTGGGACATGTAGATGGCTCCGTCAGCTTGCATCTGACCGCCACTGGCAAGGATGGTGCTGGCCCGCTCGAGCGCTTCGGCCACGTCGTCGAAATTCGAACGTGACGCCTCCGCCGCGAGCCCACGGTAGATCAACGCCTTGTGCCTGACGGTTTCCAGAGCGGCCCCCAGGTCCGCGCCGGTTCTCTGGCGCTCAACTGGGGGACGACCTTCGTCGCGAGCCTTGTAGATTTCATCGATCTCGGCGCGGTAGGTCGTGACGCCGCGATCCAGACGACGCGTCGCCTCAAGGCGGATCCCATGAACCCGGGCCGCCTCGACCATCGCCTCGCGAAAGGCGTCGTAGTTGAAGTGATGATCCTTCCCGAGAAAGAACATTTCGCCATCCTTGCTGCGGCGGTTCAGAACAATATGCGCATGTGGATGCGCGCGATCTTGGTGTATTGCAGCAATATAGTCGAATTGCGACCCCTCACCTTGAAAGAACTTCTCGCAGACCGCCTGGGTGATATCGCGCACCTCTTCACCCCTGGTCCCAACCGGGAATGCCATCAGCAGATGCGACGTATGGCCAAGCTTGGGGCTGTAGCGCTCGTTCCACTGGTTCTCGAACCGCCGCGCCACTCGGTTGATCTCGGCTTCCGAGAGCTGCTTCTTCCCGTCATGGGTGCCGCGACTGTCGAGGATATGGGTCGACTTTGTTGTGAGATATGTGAGCTGAGCCCGTAGCTGCGCCCCGGTGTGACAGCCCCCTTTCGAGATAGCCTTGAAGATCGCTGGCGAATAGCCGCGCGCGGCCCGAACCATCTGCGCGCCCCTGGAAAGCCCCTGCCAGGATCCCGAAACTCGGCTCCAGCCGCGGTCAAATAGCGCCGGGTCGATGCCACGGACCCGGTCACTCCGCGCCATTCTCATTCCTCTCGGCGAGGCCCGCCAGGGCAGAGCTGATCTCAAGGTCCAGCACGCTGCGCCGCGCACGCGACATCTCCTGGACCTGGTCGGCCAGATCGAAGACCAGACCCGCAAGGGCGCGGACGTCACGGTGACTTGAGGCCGGGTAGGACAGTCTCTCGCCCCGCACCTTGGCCTCGTTCAGACGTCGCGCGATCTGGTTCACGTTGTTGCCGACCCGGTTGAGCGCGGCGCCGAGGTTGCGCAACTCGTCACACATCTCGTCGTCGGGCAGGAAAACACCTTCGGCCGCCAGCATCAGGCGGCGCATGGCATCCGAGCGGTGCGCAATCCCGCGCCGCGACAGCGCCGCGTCGAACCGGCGCAGGTCGTCGTCCGAGACCCGGATCCCCACAACCCGCGATCGGCTGCCGTTCGCTGTCTGACGCTCATCCCAGTGGTTCACCACGTTGTAGATCGTCTTCAGGCTGACATCGTAGCGGGCTGCCAACGACACCGCGGAGACGCCGTTCCGGCGCTCTTGGGAGATGGTCGATCGTTCGATCACTGACAGTCTGCGGCGGCGGGGCATTTTGAAGTTAACGTTCCTATTTCTTGCCAACTTCGTACAAGCCCGCCGACTCCCAACGCAAGTGGAGTCGACCATAAGGGCTTGTACTCAATGTAGAAAATCGCCCTGCAGGGGCGATTTTCCGTCCTTTGTCAAATGGATCGCGCGTCGCGCTCATTGCACCACGCGATGCGGTCTCCGCATCGCGCATCGCGTCTTTCGCGCCCCGTCTCTTGCACCCCGCAAGACGGGTTTTGCTGCGTGCTAACCGGCTCGCGTCACCCGCAGAACGACATACGCGAGACTGCCTCCCGTCGTCTGGAGCGCGCTAACCGTCACCTGCATTCTGTCCGAAGCGCATCGCCAAGCGTATCCCGACACTTGGAGGGTGTGTGATGCCCCGCGGCGAATGCTGATGGCGCCACGGCAGACGTCGCACGGTCATCGCACAACGCCGCCCGCTGCATGCCAAACGCGGGTCGCATCCCGACTTCTGCTTGACCCCTCCGCCTCATGCGTTTAGCGACATTTGGGTATTATCGTTGCGATTCACTATTTTTGCGGAGGATCAGAATGCCGAACGAAAATCTTGTGGTGATCGCAGCGATGGCCCGGAAAGGGGGCAGTGGAAAAACGACGCTTTCGCGCGCCTTGATCAGCGCCGCGATCGCCGCCGGACGCAGAGTGATGTTGATCGACACGGACAGCACGAGAGTACTCGGTGCCTGGCATGCTCGGGCGGAAACCGGTGGGCTGAGTTCGCCGCTTCTCTGCTCGGTCACCGTCGAAAGCGTGGCGGGTGTCGAGGATCAGATCAATCAGGTCTACATGGCAGGCACGGCAGACTTCATCTTCATCGATACCGCAGGGGTCGGTGCCGAATGGTCAGACGGCATTGCGGTGCTTGCGGACCACATCGTGACGCCCGTCATGCTGTCGACGTCTGATTTCGATGTCGGAGCGCAGACTTCTGATTGGTTTGAGAAACTGAAATCCCGTGTTGACGACCCCTCCAGCCTTCCGCGCCACCACGTCGTCCTCAACATGGTCGACCCGAAAACGACCCGTGCTGACGCCGCCCTGATTGAAGAAGCGCTCACCCGTTTTCCGGTGATTGAGACCGTCATGATGCGACGAAACACTTACAAGGAGATGGATCAGAAGGGGCTTCTCCACGCCTTGGCGCTGGAAAAGCAATCCGATCCGAACCCCCTTATGCGTCCACATGTACGTCATGTCGTCGAGGCGCTTGAGGAGGCGACGGACATTCTCAACAACATTCTTGCTGCGTGAGGACAGTCGATTGCGCAAGAAGATCCCGACCATCACTAGGCCCGACCCAGCCTACGCCGCCACCCTGCAACAGGGTGACCGCGAGGTTCCCGAGAAGGAGGAAGAGGTACAGGTCACAGCAACAAAGACAGGCACCCCAGTCGCTGACGTTGGCGCTGATCGGCACGAGTCAGAGCGTGCGCCGAAAAGTGCCGTGGCGCCGCACCAAGTCACCGCGGAAAGCTCTGACCCGCATACCAGCCTGAGAGCTCCCGTTTCGGCACGAGCTTTGAGCCCGACCCGGAAGATCGACATCAGGGTCAACGCACTCGAACGACAGGAAGCAGCGCTGGAAACTTGTGGTGTTGAGCCGGCACATGTGGTGCGTGCCGCCCTGCGCCGTGCAGTCAAAGGCTGGCAACTGTCGCCGGTCTTCGCGCCAATTGCTGAGGAGCGGCGCACTCGAAACACGCAGTGGCAGGCCCGGACATCACTGGCAGTCGATGCGGCCAGCCTGGGTATGCTCCTTCGGGACCACGACCCCCTCGACGTCTTGAGTAAATGGGCTCTGATCCGCGGCCAAGTGGAACCACGCATATGGGGCGAGATCGACAAAATCTTGGAAGAAATTGCCGTTCGCGCTGCATCGCCGCATGAGCAGCACACACCGTAAGAGATCTATCTGAAAAGATAACTTGCATTTCGCCGGTGGATTTTCGCCCAACGGCAGAAGCTCGCCTTGCAGTTGCGGAAAACGTGGCGCTATTGAGCGTCATATAGATTTTCAGACCTCAGTGGTGACGAGTTACGAGGTCCATTTAGGAGGAACGCATTATGAACACGAAGCCCCGCCTGACTGGCGAACCGATCATGCGCATCCTCTGCAAGACATCTGAAAATCTGGTTGGCTACCTGTACCAATGGAACAATGGCGACGTGCAGCCTGCCTGGTTCGACGGCGCCATGGCGGACGTTCGCTATGAACCATTCATTCAAGCGACGGAACAGAACCCAGTCGATCCGAAGACCCCCAGACCGCGTCAGCAAGATCTGACGCACCTTGAAAAGGCCTAGCTCAAGGCCTCGCGTCGGTTTGTGGGTCATCCCATCCCGCAGGTCCTTTGAGCGATAGAGTTGACTTCTATGCCTCAAAAGTGATCTATCTGTGAGTTATAGAAAGGATATCTATAACTCATGGCTTGGAACTGGACGCTGCCTGATTGGCCGGATTTCCGGTATGACGCCTCCGCGCTGGAGCCGTTTGAGCAGACGTTCCTGCTGTCGTCCGGAGAAATCCTCGGCGCGGTCCATCATGTCAGCCAGCCGGAGCGCGAGCAACTCCGCATCGAACTGCTCAGCGAGGAAGCAATGCAGACGAGCGCCATCGAGGGTGAAATCCTCGACCGGCTCAGTGTCCAGTCTTCGTTGCGCCGCCATCTGGGCCTCGATCCGGACAGCTACCCTGCCAAACCGCGCGAACAGGGCGTCGCGGAAATGATGGTCGACGTCTATTCCAGTTTTGCAGAGCCGCTGACCCATGAGACGCTGTACCGCTGGCATCGAATGCTCCTGTCCCATGACAGTCGGTTGGAAACCATCGGGGCCTACCGACAACACGCCGAGGCGATGCAAATCGTTTCCGGCCGCCTTGACCGGCCCACGATCCATTTCGAAGCGCCGCCCTCGGAGCGGGTCATGCCTGAGATGGAGCGATACGCGGATTGGTACAACAAGACCGGGCCGGGGGGAGCAGAGCCGCTTCCAGCGCTGACGCGCGCAGGGCTAAGCCACCTCTATTTCGAGAGCATCCACCCATTCGAAGACGGCAACGGACGCTTGGGTCGCGCCCTCGCTGAAAAGTCGCTGGCGCAGAATATTGGCCAGCCGACCCTCATCTCGCTCGCCTTCACCATCGAGAAGCAGCGCAAGGCATACTACGACCAGCTCGAGCAGCATCAAAAAACGCTCGATGTGACCGATTGGCTCGTCTGGTTCGCGGAAGTTGTCTTGAAAGCCCAACAGGCAACACTCGACCGCGTCGGCTTCTTCATCAGCAAGGCACACTTCTACGATCGTCACAGAGACCACTTGAACGAACGCCAGGCCAAGGCCATCGCTCGAATGTTGCGGGAAGGCCCTGGCGGTTTCAAAGGCGGCCTCAGCGCCGACAACTACCTCAAGATCACCGGAACCTCACGCGCGACCGCGACCCGCGATCTGCAGGATCTGGTCGAGAAGGGCGTGCTCGCTCGAACCGGCGAGCGGAGGCACACGCGATACTGGTTGAAACTCGACTGGAGTGAATAAAAATTGCATGAAAACAACAATTTATAAAAAATCCGATAATTCGTTTTATGTAATTTTTTTGCCCTATTGATATTTGAATCGGGCTAGCTAAGAATCTGAAAAAACCAGCGCGGTAAAATAGCTCCAAGTAGCGCTTTATTGAGAATGCTTCCCCGGATTCAGCCTGTTTGAGCTGCAACGAGCATGACGATACAGGACGAAGGCCGCCTGAAGGCGGCATGGAACCAGAAGACAATCCCTGTCGCGCTTCGCCGTGACGGCAAGGGCGAACGGGTCAGGGTCCGCCTTCCTTATGCGGACGACAACTATGCCTGGCTCAGGAATGGCCGGCGTATCCGGCCAAGCTGGAACTCGGCACTGGGATGCTGGGAGAGTCCCAAGGCATGGTTCAATGACCTCGTGAACCGCTGTCTTCGCCGCTGGGGCCTGATCTATGTCATCCAACCCTACCGGGAGCAGGAGATCTGCGCTCCGGCCTGCATGAACGCCATCGGCCATGAGTGCCAGTGTTCCTGTATGGGGGCCAACCACGGCCAGGGCGACGATGGCGGCTGGTTCTCGACAAGCGAGGCCTTCGCGGCCCGATGGGGCGACCGTGAGCTCGCCTGTCGTCTCATGACGGTCAGCTCTGAAAAGTAGAGGCCCGGCCGATATGGCCAGGCCTGCGACAGACGTGCAGATGATGGTCATGACCAGACAGAGAGGCCCGTCGAGAACAAATCACAGCTTGGGGCGATCCTGTTCTGGAACCTCCCACGGGTCTTCCAGGGTGACGATGCCGTAGCGGACGCCGTCGTGGCCGGCCTTCGGAAGAAAGGTGATCATCCCGATATCCAGGATCATCCCCTTGTCGTGCATGTGCTGCTGTCGGAAGTGACCGAAGTGCATGAGATATCCGAGGCCCTCCAACTCGAGACACAGCGCAGAGATCGCGGCCGAATACTCAAGCCGCTGGCCGGCGCTGCTCATATCCCAGATCCCGTCCAGATCGGTCATCCAGTCCGAAATCGCGGCAGTCAGTTCGAGGGCATTGCCGGCCTCCACCGCGCCGGCGTTGATCAGGAGCCCGTGCCATTCGCGGTTACGGGAATAGAAGTCGTTGGGCTTCCTGATGGGGGACGTGGGCACAAGCACCGTCTTTTTCAGCGCGCGCTCCATTTCTTCCTGCTGGCGCTTCTCCTCCTCGGGGGTGGGCTTGGAGAAGACCTTGATGTCGAACCCGAGGCCGCGCGCGAGGCTTCGCAAGGTCTGCACCTCGGGCACGTGCCGTCCGCTTTCCACCTTCTGGATCGTGCGGACCGTCAACCCGGAGGTGTCCGCAAGGTTCTCCTGGGTTAGAGAGAACATCTTGCGGATATACTTGCACTGGTTGGCGATATACTCGGCGTCTCGTTCCATCGTTTCCATCAGATCACTCCATGTTGCTGACAGGAATAGCATGGCACGCCGGCTCTGGGGGGGCCCCGAACGCAACCCGAACGCTCGACTGTTATCCCGCCCCGGGGCCGCTGTCCTTGCACCAGTCAATCCGCCCCTGCCGGATCCAGAAGTGACACCGGCATTCGTTCGTCTGGCGGACCGACGGCGAGATGGTCGGGCGCCTCAGCCAGTCTGACATGGCCGTCCACCTGGGCCTCCGGTTCTTGCTGAGGGACAGTTTGATGGTCTCGCCGCACCCACCAGGGCAGTGGAAGCAGGCCCATTTGTCGACGCCATCGCGCACGATGGTCATCTCCCCCGGCACGATCTGATCCGGCGTCGGGTGTGTGGGTGTTACCCTGGCAAGCAGATCACTTCGTGGAATGAGGCGGAAGAGCTCGAGGCTCTTCCGCAGAATGTCGATCATCATCCCGCTCACCCGATGCGATCCAGGAACGGATCGATGTCGCCGAGACCCCAGTATTCCTCGCTGCCGCAGACCGGGCAGTCGGACCGGGGCTGCGCCGCCTGCGAACGCTCTAAACCCTTGTCGAGCTTGCGATAGCGTTGCCATGTCCATCCACCGCCGCCGCGGAAGTCGACGAGACCGGCAAGAAGTTCGTTCACTGCCATGGTGGCGGCCTCGGAGGTGAAGGTCACGACGGCCGGCGCGGGATTACCTCCGCCGCGGACGTAGGCTTCGGTCTTCTGCCGTTCATATTCGGCGGGGTCCGATCGCTGGAGGTCCTCCTCGCGAGCCCTGACGCGATCGACTGTGCCGCGGCAGCCGTGGCACGCCGACGTGGGAAACAGCACGCTGACCCGCGCGGCCATCTCGAGGAGGCCGGGCTCACCATCGTCACGGGGCATGAGGACCAGCCCGACATCGATGACCGGGATCAGGTAGAAGTGCGCCACGCGGTTCAGGTAGAGGCGCCCGGCGTGATCGTCCGTGCATCCGAAGATGACGTCGCAGGATTTCAGCGCGTCACGGATATGCGGCGCATCCACCCAGCCGTTCATCGACCGGATCTCGACGTCGAGGCCCATCATCGTCACCTCGCGCGCCATGACGTCGACCTTGGGCACCGCGTTTTCGGCATCCTTTCGGGTCGCGCCATACAGGCGGTTCAGGTTGGAATGCTCGACCACGTCATCGTCGATGACCAAGATGCGCCCCACGCCGAGGCGAGCGAGGAGATGGACCACCGGGCTGCCGGTGCCGCCGCAGCCGACCACGGCAACGGAGAGCTGTTTGAGGAGTCCGTTGACCTCCGGCCCGAAGGCCAGTGCCTGCCGGGCCAAGGCTTCCGACGGGGTCGGCACGTCGGTCGACTGGATCTCGAGCCGAATGCCGATGACGGTCACGCGGTGACAGGGCAAGGGTGCCATGTCGTCTTCCCAGACCCGTGCCCGGTAGAGGCCGTCACCGACTTGCACGACGCTCACCAAGCGTGTCCCCTCGCCGTTACGGTTCCGAGCCATGGTGAAGAGGTCGCGCTCGTTGCGATCGTCCTGGTCCGAGAAACCGTCGAAGCCTCCCGGGTGACTATGAACGATCGCCGGCACCAGGCCTTCCTCCTTGGCCCGGCGACAGAGCTGGGCGAAGGAGTTGGTATTCCAGGTGACGTGCTTGTCGCTGGCATCGACGCGGTCCTCCTGCGGGATCGCGATGACCTCGTAGGAGGTGTAACGGGTCCGCGGCTCGAGGTCCCAGGGGTCCTGCGCGATCTCGCTTTTGCCGAGCAGCATGTAGGCGGCGCCCTCGTGCCCACGGGGGTGCGCGAGCAGCGCCTGCAGCTTGTCGCGGTGACGGGCGTGGAGGGTGATGTCGCTGCGCTTCATGCCGCCACCTCCAGGGCCTCTTCGACCCGCTTCAGCATGGTCCAGATGCCGTCGGTGCCGGGACGCCACTGGTTGTTATGGCGAGACCAGCGCTGCCAGTTCTGGCCATCAAAGGCCTGGCGTGCCTGCGTGCAGCGGGGCTCACGCTGGCCGGCAAGGAGCTTCAGATGCGGCACGGCGTAGAACATGTCGGGGGCGACCTCGGGATACGAGGGCGGCAGCAGGATCAGGATATCCACCTGGGCGACCTGATACTTGCCTTCCGGCAGCGTGATCCCGGTGAGGATCACGCCCTTCTTTCCGCCTTCGATGACCTCGCGAACGGTGATGCCGCGACCCTCGAGGTAGAGGCGATCCTGACGGGGGAGGAGGCTCATGCCGCACCCCCTTCCGTGGTCTGGGGCACGCCGGTGAAGAAGTGCTCCAGGCCAGCATCCGCGAGGCAGATCAGATCGGTGTCGCCGACCAGGATGTCATCCTTGCCGGGGATCACCTGCCAGACGGCGAACTTCGCGGGATCGACCCCGGCCAGCTTCTTGAGCACGCGCCCGCTGATGACCTTGTGGCCCCACTCGAGGCGTTTGCCATCGATGTCGAAGCGGAAGGATTCCGCGCTCGGGAAGACCAGGAAGCGCTCGACCTGGCCAGGGCGCAGATCCGTGGTTTCCTCGAGGCGCAGTTCTTCAAGTTCACCGTTGCGCAGCACCTGGAACACGAGGTGTTCCTCGGCCTTACGGAAGTCGGCCCCCTCGATGATCTGGCGGCCGGTGGGCGTCGGATCGTCGATGACGGCGTCGGTGAACTTCAGGTCGTGGTCGCCGACTTTGACCTTGTAGGGTCCGTGGTCGCGGGGCTTGCGGCCGGCCTTCAGGGCGGCCTGGAGATCTTCGATTTCCATCTGTTCGGTAGTCATGGCAGCAAATCCTTTTCTTGTCTGCTCGACGCCCGCAGCAGGCGCCATCAATGGTGTATGCGCGGCACAAGAGTGTTCGCGTTCGTAGCCTTAATATTTTTTTGAATTTTCTTGACTGCGATAGGTCGCTGCGTGCGCATATGTATATTAAGAGCAGCGAAGATGGCGATTGGCATGGCGAAAGACACACCCCAAGAGTTCAATACCCTCAAGGAATTCACTGACGAACTGGACCTTCTCTTCCGCGATGATGTCGCACTCAGAAAGCTCCTTCAGAAGGCGCGTAACTGGTGCATTCGGAACAACCGAGTCGGCGACGAGGAGGAGGTCCTTCAAGAGGCCGTCATGAGGGTGATGAAAAGTGAGATCACCGGGACACGCCAATGGCCCAAAGGTGTTGCACTTATGGACTTTCTCTCCGGCGTGATGCGGAGCATTGCATCGGAGCGGCCTAAGATCGGGTTTCGCAAGAACGCCGACAAAGACATGGAGGCCGCGAAGGACATTGCCTCGTCGTGCAACCAAGAAGGGCAGCTCTTCGAGAAAGAATTTATGGCCCGCTTCATGGCGCTCTTCGAGGGTGATGACGATTCACAGCTATACCTCCTGGCTCTGGAGGAAGGGCAATCGAAGTCCGAGATCATGACGGGCCTCGACTGGAATGAAAGGGAATACAACACGGTGGTGCAGCGGGTCAAAAGGACACGCAACGCACACCCGGAAATGAAAGAGATGCTCAATGGCGAAGGATAAGAAAACCTTTCAAGATCGCCTGGCGGAGGAAATCGACGAAGCTATCACGAACGCTTCAGACGAGGATATTCGAAAAGAGGCTGAAGAGGCCGGGGAGGACATTGCTGCTTTCGGTGATCGCATGAGAGCTTGGCTGGAGACCGCGAAAGACGAGGTCGCCGAAATGGCAATGAAGGAAGCCAAGGCCGCAGCTGAGCAAGATCGTGCAACGCGCGACCAAAATGTCGTCTCCATGGCTCAACGCAGGCCTGCGAACAGGCCTGGCAACTTCATGCCCGATACGGTGGCCGCTCGTCATGGAAAGAAGCTGTCGGAGAGAGACAGAAAAGGGATCGAGAAGGACTTGGAAGACCTGTTCGACGATGACGCTTGGCCTGACAAAAACGGCGATGAAGAATGACTCATTCTCCGCGTCGTGCTGAGGAGATCCTCCAGGCTTTGCGCCTGAAGCGACCGGAAGACATCAACCTTGAAGCCATTGCCTGGCTTCAAGGTGCCAAGGTTGACTACCGGGAAATGGACGGATGTGAGGCTTGCATCCATGGTCGAGCTGACGTCGGCCGCGCGATAATCGCCGTGAATGACGCGCATGGAAATCTACGGCGCCAGAGGTTCTCCCTCGCACACGAACTGGGGCACTGGGAATGGCACAGGGGAGAACATCTGTTTTGTGCAAAAGAGGATATCGGGGGTAGCAAGGGGCGGGAACGAGGAATGTCCCGAGAGAAGGGCGCCAACCGGTTCGCCTCAGAGCTGTTGATGCCGGAGTTCATGCTCAAGAGCGCTCTGAATGACTTCAAGAAATTCGATATGCGCACCGTCCGTCTTCTTTCGGACGCCTTTTCTGTCAGCAAGACGGCCATGGCGTATCGCTTGGTGGATCTGGATTTCGAGCCGAGCCTCCTGGCCTCTTACAGCCGCGGCGGCCTCAACTGGTTCAAGAGATCGAAGAGCGTCGGGGAGCGATGGTTCCTGCGTCGAACACTTGACCCGCAGAGCAACGCTCACGATATCCTGCACAAGGGAGCCCGGGACGACATCTCGCTGTCTCTTATGGACGCGGACACCTGGTTCGATACAGAGGGCGCCGATCGGTATGAGCTTGCTGAGCAGTCGTTCCGTGTGGGTGACGACGAGGTCATGACCTTGCTGGTCCTGAAGAGCGAATACATGATGGCGCGATAAAAATTCACAACTTCAATAGCTTCTTCACCCAGCAAGTGCTCAAGCTGACTTAAATTTACCCACGCTGTATTGACGAGATGCCTCAGACTGTCTCCCAAGCATGCGTTCGTACACCTGCCGCTCCTGCTCTAGATCACGTGCTTGGTCGGCTTGCGCTTCACGTTCACAGCCTTTCGCGTATCGCTTCAAAGCAATACATCTCTTGGGAAATGACCGTGCAGCGTTTGAGTTCAAAGTCAGTGGCTGCATCGGGCCGCTTCTTCAAATTTCGCCCAATAATTTGTAGCCCCGCCGCTTCTTCGTCGCCGACAGCTTCATCAGAGCGTTGACCGCCCTGCCCTCGTCATCATGCTGTTCGATTAGCATCTGCCCTCGAAGCCCGATACGGCCCCATTCCCGCACAAGGCATGCGCCGCCAAACAGGTCCGGCTGAACGCTCATTCGATAGAAGCGCCGCATGTTGAGAGACGGGTCGATCCGCTTGAGATCGACCGTTGTCGGGAACACTTCCATTTGCTGCGACGTGTCGAACATGTTGTTGGCGCCTCTCTCCAGACCACAATATCAAGCGCTCTTCGACGTTTCCACATTGTTCTGTCCCGAAAAGAAAGAGAGGGCTCACGCCCCCTTCTCGAACTTCATGACCGGGATGCCGAGCTTCTTGGCCTTGTCGGCGAGGTTTTCCTGGATACCGGTTCCGGGGAAGACGAGGACCCCGACCGGGAGCACATCCAGCATCGCGTCGTTGCGCTTGAAGGGCGCTGCCTTGGCGTGCTTGGTCCAGTCGGGCTTGAAGGCCACCTGCGTCACGCTGCGAGCCTCGGCCCATTTGGCGGCGATGAGCTCTGCGCCTTTGGGGCTGCCACCGTGCAGGAGGACCATGTCGGGATACTTGGTCCGGACCTGGTCGAGCTTGCCCCAGATCAGGCGGTGATCGTTGAAATCGGTCCCGCCGGTGAGGGCGACCTTGGGACCAGCGGGCAGCATCACTTCGGTCTCGGCGCGGCGCTTGGCGGCCAGGAAATCGCGGCTGTCGATCAGAGCGGCGGTCATGTGCTGGCGGTTCACGATTGATCCGGTGCGGGGGCGCCAGGTCGATCCCGTGTGATGGACGAACTCGGTGGCGGCGTGATCGCGCATCATGTCCATGCAGTTGCGCCGTTCAACGAGAGTCAGGCCTTCGGCCGTCAGGCGCTCGAGTTCGACGGACTTCACTTCGGAGCCGTCCTGCTCGCGCTGGAGGCGGCGCTGCGCCTGCTCGTTCTCATCGAGCGTCCGCTCGATCCGGGCCGTGGCGCGGTGGAAGAGGTTGACCTGGCCCCAGAGCACCTCTTCGAGGTCGGGTTCCATACGGGTGTCTTCCAGGGTCGCGACGAGGGCGTCGAAGATGTCGGCGACGGCGACGGCGAGGCGCTGCCCATCGGGCATCGGGCGCGGATCGGGCCCGTCAAAGGGGCGATAGCCGTAGAGCTGGAGCTCGTCGAGCGCATGGGCGGTCTGGGATGCGCTATGGGCGGGTTCATACGCGTCGTCGTGGGTGTGGATCGTCATCGGTTTCTTGCCTCCGGGCCTGTCTCGTCCGCGCGTCATCCCGCGCGGCCTTCATGGGCAGACCCGAGCCGTCGGGGCGGTTGCCCCTTCACCCCGGCTTCACCGGGGCCGGAACAACGTGGAGGAGGTCGGCAGGGAAGCTATTTGTCTCGCGATGCAAAGGCGGCTTTGCCGCCGGCGGAAATAGCTTCCCTTCCGACCTTGCAGGGGCAACTGCTTTGACGGCCTGCCCATCTCTTGAAGGCCGCTCGGGTGACGGGTGGATGCGGAAGGCCCGGGATGGGGTGAGGACGACGATCCAAAGCCACGACTGGGATGCAGCCCCCTTCCCCGTACTCCCAGCCCCCCCTGCGCGATGCAGCTCAGCTGGGCAGGCGATGCCGATCCTCTGGCCCGATCTGACCCGCCAGATGCTGGCGCAGCGCGTCCTTGCCGTTTGCCCGAAGATCATCGTTGAAATCCCCGAGCCGCGGCTCCAGCACGCGCACGTGCACCCCGACCTCGGAGGCTCTGGCGCTCAACTTCTCTGCCGCGCGATGCCCGGCCGGATCGCGATCGATGGCGATGTAGAGGCGCTGGAGCCCCTCCGGCAGCAGAACCGCCCCGAGGTGTCCCGACGAGAGCGCCGCCCAGACGGGCAGACCTGGGATTGCCTCGGACAGGGACAGCATGGTCTCGATGCCTTCGCCGATGACGAGGATGTCATCCTGCGGGGTCAGCCTGACAGCATTGCCGAGGAGGTGACCCATAGCCCGACGCTCTGGCTTCACTGCCGCCTTCCCCTGCCCGTCAGCGGCCAACCAGGTGCGATGCACGCCCTGAACGGCCCCTGCCCCATCGGTAACCGCCGCGATCATCGCCGGTCTGGGGATGTTCCGGGTCTGCCCCTCTTCCCGATGCCAGCACTTCGGGTGGAAGCGTAAGGCGCCGTTCGCCCCGAATTGGGTGATGCCTCGGGAACGGAGGTAGGTCTCAGCAAGCGTGCCTGTGATCGGGTTCGAGGCAGCGAACAAACGCGCCGCCGCCGCAGGAGTGCCACCGAGCGCCTTGGCCTTCCTCGGCTCTTGCCTATCCGGGACGACCGGCTGCGGACGGCCAAGATGCGCTCGGGCCTCGGCGAGAAGGTCGGGGAAGCGCGTGATCCCCATCCGGGCGCGGATGATGTCCAAGAGATCGCCATGCTCGCCTGTGGCCCCATCCGTAAACTTGCCCGCTGCCCCTGGTCCCGACGCAGGGCCCGTCAACCGCACGAAGAGCGACCGGCCGGGGTTGTTCTGCAGATCGCCGACGATCCAGTAGGATCCTTCCCGCCGTCCGGCGGGAAGGTAGGCACGACAGACGCCTTCGGCATTTTCAGCCAGATCGCGCACGAGGTCTTCGGTCTCGGAATACATGGGTCAACAACCTCCGCGATCATGTAGCCTTGCGACAGGACAACGTGCAAGCAGACGATCCAGTATCTCGATGCCATCGGCGTCGGTCGGGCAAAACAGCCGAAGCTTCCAGCTGATGATCTCCGAGAAGAAGCCATCGGCCTTGAGCCGATCCTTGGCGGCCTCCGAGAAGCCCGAGAGTTCGATCCGGTTCACGCCCATGACACGGGAGCGGTGCAACTCCATCCCTTCGGCCAAGCGCACCACAGTCTTTCCCTCCAGAACGAGGGCATGGACCTGCGCGGCCGAGAGCTTGGGCGCATCGGCGGCCAGCGTGGTCGCGACCCAGGCAGGCGAGACTCGTCGACCGATGATGCGCTGACCGTCATCGGTCTGCAGGCGGTAGACGCGGGTTTCATCCTGGGGGAGCTGCTTCCAGATCGGCAGCAGCAGACCTGCCACGATGTGCAGTGTGGAGACCGAAAACTCCGGCACCTCGGCCAGTTCCGCAGTCCACGCCGCAGTGAAGGCCGCGCGGTCGGCCTCGAGCCAGTGGGTGTCCTCCATGACCTTGGCCGGGACCGTGCTGGCATCAAGCGGGCGGATCAGGCGCAGGCGCGGCTCGATGGTGCCATCATCGAGCATCAGGCTGGTGGCGGGCACCTGCACTGCAGCCCGACCCGAGCGGCTGTTGACCAGCAAGCGTGCCTTCGGGTCATCGAGCCAGTCCAGCGCATCCGCGAGCGCGGTAGGCGTGTTGCGGCGCTTTTCCGCGATGGTCAGCAGCTGGGTTTCCGCGCCGGAGCCCGGATGGGTGTAGATGACCTGTACGTCGGTCACCCGGAAGCTCTCGGCACGGAGTGTCTCGAGCCCGAGATCATAGACCCCGGCGGCGATGGCGCCCTCAATTCGCTGATCGAGGAGTTCTTCGAAACCCGCGAACAGCACGGCCTGCATGTCGATCGTCAGCGCCAGCAGGCGATTGAGGAAGGTCGTGATCGGCGGCAGGTCATCCTTCAGCCCGTTTTCATCGGTCAGGCTGAGCCCGGTCGCATCCTCGAAAGCCCCGAGCGAACATCCGGCCAGATCGCCGCGATAGATGCGGCGGTAAAGCTGGCGCAGGGCGTCGCGGGCGTAGGGCGACTCGAGGTTGTCTTCGGGCCGGAACAGCCCTTGCCCGCCGGTCTGGCGCTGGCCGCGCGTTATAGCGCCAAGCGTGTCGAGACGTCGCGCAATGGTCGACAGGAACCGCTTTTCCGCCTTCACATCGGTGGCGACCGGCCGAAAGAGCGGCGGCTGCGCCTGATTGGTGCGGTTGGTGCGCCCGAGGCCCTGAATCGCCGCGTCTGCCTTCCAGCCGGGCTCCAGGAGGTAGTGGACCCGCAGGCGCTGGTTCTTCGCCGCGAGATCGGCGTGATAGCTGCGCCCGGTGCCGCCGGCATCCGAGAAGATCAGGATACGCTTTTCGTCATCCATGAAGGCTTGGGTTTCCGCGAGGTTCGCGGCTCCAGCCCGGTTCTCCACCACGAGCCGTGCCGAATGCCCTTCGCCCTTCCGCACGATGCGCCGCGAGCGCCCCGTGACTTCGGCCACGAGATCCGTGCCGAAGCGCTGGACGATCTGGTCGAGTGCACCCGGCACCGGCGGAAGCGAAGCCAGTTTCTCGATCAGCGCGTCACGACGGCGGACGGCTTCGCGGCACTCCACCGGTTGGCCGTCGCGCGTGACGGGGCGCGACGAGAGGTTACCCTCGCTGTCGGTGAAAGGCTCGTAGAGCTGCACCGGGAAGGAATGGGCGAGGTAGTCCAGAACGTATTCCCTGGGCGTGATGTCGACCCGGATGTCGTTCCACTCCTCGGTCGGAATCTCCGACAGGCGGCGTTCCATCAGTGCCTCACCCGTCGAGACGATCTGGATGACCGCCGCGTGACCCGCAGCCATATCTGCATCGATGGATGCGATAAGCATGGGGGTCTTCATCGAGGTGAGCAAATGGCCGAAGAAGCGCTGCTTGGCTGACTCGAAGGCTGACCGCGCAGCGGATTTCGCCTGGCGGTTCAGCGTGCCCGACCCGCTCGGCCCGTCGGCCGCGCCAGAAATGTTCGCCGCCTCCAACGCCGCGGTCAGGTTGTTGTGAATGATGGCGAAGGCCCCGGCATAGGCATCGTAAATGCCGCGCTGCTCGGAGCTAAGAGCATGTTCCAGCATCTCGTATTCGACACCGTCATAGGAAAGCGACCGCGCTGTGTAGAGGCCGAGCGCCCGGAGGTCGCGGGCCAGAACCTCCATCGCCGCGACCCCGCCAGCCTCAATGGCTTCCACGAATTCCGACCGGGTCTGAAAGGGGAAATCCTCCCCGCCCCAGAGCCCGAGACGCTGAGCATAGGCAAGGTTGTGGACCGTCGTCGCGCCCGTGGCCGAGACATAGACCACGCGGGCATTCGGAAGTTTGTGCTGCAGGCGCAGACCCGCCCTGCCCTGCTGCGATGCCATGGTATCGCCCCGCTCGCCTTTGCCCCCGGCGGCATTGGCCATGGCATGGCTTTCGTCGAAGATGATCACCCCGTCAAAATCCGTCCCGAGCCAGTCGACGATCTGTTCAACGCGGGATTTCTTGGCCCCCCGTTCTTCCGAGCGCAGCGTCGCATAGGTGGTGAAGAGAATGCCCTCGGTCAGAGGGATGTCGCGCCCTTGTGCGAAACGCGACAGCGGCGTCACCAGAAGCCGCTCCTGGCCAAGCGCCGACCAGTCGCGCTGCGCATCCTCCAGAAGCTTGTCGCTCTTCGAGATCCAGAGCGCCTTGCGTCTTCCTCGGGCCCAGTTGTCGAGCAGAATCCCGGCCGACTGACGGCCCTTTCCCGCCCCGGTGCCATCGCCGAGGAAGAAGCCGCGGCGGAAGCGGACGGCGTCAGCGGCATCGTCCGGTGCAGCGGAGACCACGTCTCCGGTCTCATCGACGGTCCAAGACCCAGTGAGATGCGCGCCATGCGCCTCGCCCGCGTAGATGACGGTCTCGAGCTGCGCGTCGGACAGCAGGCCGTCGCGCAGGACGGCCGGGGGCAGCTTGGGGCGGTACGTGGGTTTCGGCGGTGCGACAGAGGCCATGGCCGCCGATTGCACAAGCTTGGTCGGGTGCGATGCGGCGTCTGGGATGTCGATAGCCTGCAGACGGAAGGTCTCGTAGATCGCATCGGACAGCCGTGCGGCGTCTTCGTCCTCGGCGGCGTCGCGGAGTGCGTAGTTTAGGTCCTCGGCCTCAGTCTGGGTTTCAGGCTTCGCCGGATTGGCTGCAGAGGTCGCGTGCGGTCGGCGGACGGGTTTGCGGGTGGTGAGGTGAGAATTTCCCGGAAAGGGGGAAGAATGGCCCTGCCCCGCAGCAGGAGCTAGATCCAGTTCGAGGCGCGGCGGAACCTCGGCAGTGACCCGGGACATCAGATGTGCCACGTCCGAGGATGTGGGTTGGCGCAGGTCTGCGGTGATGCCGCCCGGCTCACCGCCGCGGCATTTGTCAAAGACAGAAATCCGCGTCTCGAAGCTGGTGCCGTGCTTGGCGAAAGCCGCGCCCGACACCGCGCCGGTGAAGACGAGATGGGCGGTCTCGGTCAGACGGCCGAAGGTCTCGGCCCAGGCAGGCGCATCCGGCGCGAAACCGGCTCCGGTGATGGCGACGAGCCGTCCGCCGGGAACTAAGCGCGCAAGGGCCGAGCGCAGATGTCGGGCCGTCGCCTCGGTCGACCGACCATCGACATTGGCTTGGGCCGAGAAGGGCGGGTTCATCAGAATGACGCTCGGGCTTGAGCAGGCATCGAGATGATCGTCGATCTGCGCGGCATCAAACCCCGTGACTGGTCGGCCCGGGAACAGCAAGCGAAGAAGGTCGGCGCGGGTGTCCGCCAACTCGTTCAGAGCCAGAGTGCCGCCGGCGATCTCGGCGAGGATCGCCAGGAGCCCGGTCCCGGCAGACGGCTCTAGGACAAGATCACGGGGCGTGATCTGTGCTGCCGCCACAGCCGCGAGCCCCATGGGCAGCGGCGTCGAGAATTGCTGAAAGCGCTCCATCTCTTCCGACCGCCGGGTGTGCGTGGGCAAGAGGCCTGCCACCTTGGCGAGGATCGGCAAGAGCGCCGCAGGCGCGCCGGCACGCGCGAGCAGCGCCCGACCGAACTTTCGCAGGAAGAGGATTAGCGCCACCTCGCCCGCCTCATAGGCGAGCTTCCAGTCCCAGGCACCGGTCGCATCGGAACCGCCAAAGGCATGTTCCATCTCGCGGCGCAGGCGCAGCGCGTCGATCTGATGCCCTTGCGCCAGATCGGGCTGCAGCGCTTCGGCAACAGCAACGATCGCAGGGGCAGGATTTGCTGCCAACGGGACAATAGGCGCAGGCAAGGACGCCTGCGCAACGGGGGCAAGATGGGTCATCGGGAAACTCCGGAATGAAGGACAGGATCAGGCCCGGACACCCTCTCTCGGGCAGCCTCGGACCTGATCTTTCCCGGCCCCTCTCTCCCTCTCGCACCAAAGTGTTCCCGACGCTTAGCTTGATGTTGTTCTTGTTATGTTCTATTTTGGAGCCAAGCCAGAAAGGGGGTTTCACCATGGAAAGCACCAAGCACGTCCTGCCCGTAACGCCCAAGCAGATTGCCTATGCGCGGTCGCTCGCCCTGCGCAACCGGACGCTCCTGCCCTGGGAGGTTCAGCTCTTTGAGCGCTTGGATCGAGGCTCAGGCCCAGCTGAAGCCGGTATCGGACATGGACCAGCTGCCCACGTCCAAGCAGGTGGCCTTCGCTGAGAAACTCGCCCGGATCAAAAGGCGCGCCGTACCGGACGAATGCTTCCGCGACAAGGGGCTCATGTCGAAGTGGATCGACGGGAACAAGTGACAGGAACGGGGCGCTCGCCCCCCGACGAACGGGGTCACAGGCCTGCGGTATCTTCACACGTCATAACTCTGAGCTTGGAAAAGCTATTCCTGGTGAAGGTCGACTAGAAGCAGAATAGTGGGATGACCAAGCGCCACCGCACCATATTGGGCTGAGAGTTTGCCTCGCCAAATCTTCTTGGATTTCCGTAAGTAGATGTATAAAAAGCGAAAACCCGCGAGGACCTGTAACGGCTGTCGCGGGCTTCTAAGGGTTTGAAGGCCTGACTTTGCCTTCGATTGCTCTCATATATGGGTATCTTCGCACGACTGTCAAGCGCAGTGTGAAAGTCGTGCGAACAGTCGATCGGAGCATTAAGTACTTGGTAACAAATATAATTTCTCAAGAACGCCTCACGAAGTACCTCGTTGCTGCTGGTCACAATCCAGATCGCGCTCTCGCCCTCTATGGCTGGAACATTCAGCTCAGTGAGGCTTTCTTCCCTGTACTGAGCGCAGCCGAGGTCAGTCTAAGGAACATAATCGTCGTTCGCCTCATCGCGCTCTATGGTCCGCAATGGTGGGATGACCCTGCCTTTCTCTTGCAGATCAAGAGCCACGGCAAGCGCATAGTAAAAACAGCACGCGACAAGCTCGTCACAACGGGCGCGGTTACCTCAGGGCGAATGACCGCAGAGCTTAATTTTGGATTCTGGGTGAAAATGCTGCTGCCAAGGCACGAACCCGTCTTCTGGGCAAATCTGCATGGAGACTTCCCTCACCTGCCGGGGCCTGTTTCCTATGCACAACTATACAAGCGCTGTGACGATGTCCGTGAATTTCGCAACCGCGTCTTTCATCATGAACCAATTCTTCATCGAAATATCACCGCTGAGTATAGTCAGATCATGGAACTGATCAAATGGTTGAGCCCAGATAAGGCCATCTGGATCAAACAATATTCCCGGGTCATGACGGTCGTGCGGCAGAAGCCGTGAGCATTGCCGACTGACAACAGACTAGCCCCCGCTTGTCAGCGTGGAACGAGATCAGCTCACCCGAACCGCCGCCCTCCTTCCGTGAACGTATACGCGTTGACGATGATACCCTCCTCGATGGCCTGGTCCGAGGTGAGGTGGTCGTATTCGGCTTCAAGCTGGCGGTAGAGCCAGCGGGCCAGATCACGCAGCGCCTCGGTCACGACTTGTTCCACGTCCTCAGTCGGCGGCTGCCAGGTCGCGCTGTCCCGCGTGATGTCCACCGACATGGTGCATTCATGGTAGTAGCGACCACGGTGGCTGGCCTCGGCGGCGAGCTGGTAGAAGTTTCGCCGCTGGATGGCCTGCAGCCGGTCGGCGATGCCGTGCAACGTCGCGTCCGTGGGCGCGTAGTCCCGAATGCGCGCGGCCGCGCCCTTGGCGTGGGACCAGTATCCTTCGAAACAGGCCCCGTCGCCCTGACTCCAGAACCCGGAGAACCAGATGCATGGCTTTTGGCGCGTCCCGCCGCCCATCAGGCGGACGGGCGTGGTCTTCAGGCTGATGCCGAGGATTTCGCAGACCCGCTCGAAATCTTCATAGACCGCGTCCCACCAGTCGTCGTGGGGCCCGAGGTCGCGATACCAGCATCGGGCCTTCTCTTTGGCCGCATCCGAGAGCTCGGGGAACTGGTAGACAGTGGCGCAGATGATCTCAGGCATCGGCGTCCTCCCCGTTCAGCGCCGCGACCAACCATTCTTGCGTGCTGGACCAGCCGATGGATTTACGAGCGCCGAGATCGATGGCATGCGCACCGCCGCCAAAGGCGTCGAGCCGCGGCCGGGAGCAGGTCAGAGCATACTGGAACCCCCAAAGGCCGGTGAGGTCGAGGTCTTCGGCGAGCCGCAAGACGAAGCGGATGACGGCTTCGACATCGCCGTGTTCGTCGTCATGGATCCAGAGGCTGCTGCCCTCGGGGGCATCCTGGTGCACGAGATCGAAGCCAGCGACATCTGGGTCGTCAGCGTCCTGATCCGCAGCGCGAAGTTCCTGAAACAGTGCGAGCGCGCGGGCGGCCTTGTCGGGGCTGCCGACGTCGATCAGGCATGAGAAATGGGTGAAGTAATCCGCCATGGGGACCTCCTTAATGGGGAAGACCCGGCCAGGAGGCCGGGCGATCGATTGGGATGAAGGGGTAGTTGGGAACGATCAGCCGGTCGACGTGTCGCCCGCCGCCTGTCGTGCGGCATGAGCGCAGAGCATCTGCCGGTAGAAGCGCTTGCGCGCCAGCCGGAGACTGCAAACAGCGCGCGTGTCGGGGTGTAGCGCCCGGACCGCCGCGCGAACCACTGCCAGTCGCGAAGCGGCCGGCGGCAAGCCAAGACGTCGATAAGTGGGATCGGTCATGTCACATGACCTCGACTACGGGCGAAGCGAGATACGGATCGACCTGTGCCTCGATCCGTTCGGTTCGACCCATCCAAGGCTCAGGCCGAATGGCCTTCACCCAATCGGCGAAGCTCGGGATGAAGCCGAGGTCCTCCTTAACATGCTGCTCGCCGACCCACCGGGTAGGGATGATGCGCCCAGTCGAGAGCGTGAGGGTCTGACCAAAGATGGTCTCGGCCATGAAGATGCCCTCGGCATGGTGGCGCAGCGCCCGGTGCCGAAAATCGGCTGTGATCTCCTTGCTCTGGTCGAACCAGGAATGCACGGCGAGGAAATCCTCGACCGTGCCGCCCCATTTCTTCACCGAGGACAGGGCGTGGTGGTAGGGATGTGCCATCGCCGCCCCCTCAGAAATCGTGCGTGTAGAGTTCGGACGAGGTGAAGCGCTCGTTGAACTCGAGGTGAATGGAGCGAGCGCGCGCGTCGAAGCAGAATTCGCCGTAGGCCCCGTCGTTGTTTTCCCAACCGCCGTGAGTGTCAGACAGCAAGTCGTACGCCAGTTGCTCCACGACATCTTCGAGCGAAAGCGCCCGCATCTCGACTTCGGGGTCGTCCCAGGTCAATGCGGCATAGGCGATCTGGGTCTTGGGGAAAGTGACTTCGGCGTCGCCAGCGTAGGCTTCGATGCTTTCAACCTGGCCGCTATCGCCATAGCCGTCAAAGCTCACGGTCACATGGGTGATGCCCGCGGCAGTCAGGCCATCGAAGAGGCGCTCCTTGTTGGCCGGACGCAAAGCTGCGATCCGCGCGTCACGCTCGGACTGCCGAGCCAGCACGGCGGCGAAATCAATCCTGGACGGCGCCATCGGCGCGGCCAGAGTGGGTTCGATCTTGGACATTGGAAACTCCGAAATGAGGGAATGGATCTGAACCCCGAGGCTCTCTCTCGTCCTCCTAGGCTCACATCCTCCCCAGCCCTTCTCTGACTCTCGGGCGTCACGCCGCGATCTGCAGGGCGCGAGACGCGAAGACACGCCAGAGCGGATCGACAAGACGGGCATCGAGAACGTCGGCGTGGTGCCGCAGCCGTCGCGCGAGGCCATGTTCATGCCATTCGGCGCCCGCATGGCCTGCGCGCGGGTCTGGCTTGCCTCGGACACGACGGCGCGGGCTTCGGCGGCATCCGAGACCGGGTGGCACCATGCGACCCCGCCATCACAGGTAGCTCCGGCCAGAACGAGACGGCCCTCCCGATCGAGGATTGCCAGGATGCGCGGAGCGTCTTCAGGTGTGATATCTTCGGCGTGAACGATTGCCCCCTGCATGGCCTCGGCCAGCGTGGCAAACCGCTCCAGTACCATGGGGTGTGCCTGCCCGGACATGAGAGCCCCGGGCGTATGGCAAGTCGTCGTGAGCGCAAACGGCAAGTCTTGATCTTTAAAATCGGTCAGGAGGCTCGGCGGCAAACTTGTGTTCTGCGTTTCCGGCTGAGTTTGGCAAGGAAGGTCGAACATGGGCATATCTCCGACGGTGCGGAAAGCCTCTCTCACCGCTTCAAACCGTCAAAGACCGAACCGCCGCCCTCTTCCTCGAAGGGGCGACGGCGGCGGGTACGAAAGGCGCGTCAGAGCTTGCCCAGGGCCCGCAGGCTCAGTTCCGTCCCGGCGCCGACGATGATGTGGTCGTGCAGCGTGAGGCCGAGATAGCGACAACCCTTCTGGATCTCCTTGGTCATGCTGAGATCGGCCTCCGACGGCGTTGGATCTCCCGACGGGTGGTTGTGGATCAGGATCAGGGCGCTGGCGTTCAGCATCAGAGCCCGTTTGATCACCTCGCGCGGATAGACCGGGACATGGTCGACCGTGCCGATCGACAAGAGCTCATCGGCGATGATGCAGTTCTTGCGGTCGAGATAGAGAACGTGGAACCGCTCGATCGGCCCGCGCACCGTCAGCGCGCAATAGTCAAGAAGCGCCTGCCAGCTGTCGATGACGGGGTTTCGGCTGAGATAGCGGCCGAGGATGTCTCGGGCCTCGAGGATGACGGTTTCTTCCTGGGGGGTCATGGGGGTCTCGCTGAGTTACCCACCTCGACGCCCCTTCCCTCTCGGGGCGGGGCCGGTGGCGTGCATGTGGAAGAGGAAAACGCGACCGCCGCGGATGCAGGCGGTCGCTGTGCCGGGCTTCGCGTCAGCCGACCCGGTCGAGGAGCTTCTTGGCGCGCCCTTCCATATCAAGGCGGGCATCCTGCTGGGTCTTGTCTCGCGCGAGCCGCGTGATGCCCTGCACGAAGTCGAAGATGCTTTCCGGCGGTCGGCCTTCCTCCATCAGCACCTTCTCGATGATCTTGCCGGATTCGGCCTTCGAGAAGCCGCGCTTGCGCAGGAAATCCGCGCGGTCCTCGTCGCTGCGCGCCACGACTTGCTGCCGTGCCGCCCTGATCCCATTCACGAACCCCTGCGGCGAGGAGTTGGCAAACCGCGTCAGCGCCGGGGCCGCCTCATGGGCGAAGCGCGAGGCCGCGTATTTCGAGTGGCGGATTTTGATCTCCTGGAAATCCTCGACGCCCCAAAGGTTGCGGTTCTGGCACACCGCCCGAAGGTAAAAGCTCGCCATACCGAGGGTCTTCGCCCCAACCTCGGAGTTCCAGCAGTAAAACCCCCGAAAGTAGAGGTCGGGAGAGCCGTCCGCCAGCTTGCCCGCCTCGATCGGATTGCGATCGTCGACGAGGAACAGGAAGACGTCGCGGTCCGAGGCGTAGAGCGTGGTCGTGTCGCGGCTGATCTCGACATCGGGGTTGTAGACCCCGGTCGACCAATCCAGCACACCCGGCACCTTCCAGCGCGTATCGCTCGTGCCATTGCCCGCGATGCGCTGCACCGCCTCGACAAGCTCGAAGTCGTGGATGCGGCCGTAGTCGGGACCGGTGACGGCGCGCAGTTCCGTGCGGCCATCCTCAGTCTCGAAGGTCTTAACCTGCTCGGCACGGTGGTTTGTCAGACCGTACTGCAGGTTGATCCCCGCCAGCGGCGCGGGCAGCTGCCGCAGGTAGGAGGCCGGAGCGCCGACAATGCTGGCAAGCTGGCCAAACGCCCAATGGGTAGGCACGACCGGCTCATGCGCCTTCGGCAGGACCAGATGCAATCGCTCGGCGCTGTCGCGCGCGGCCTCGACGCGGATGTCCGCTGTCTGCACCACGCGGCTGCGGCTGCGCTCGGAGCGACCCTTCACGCTCGCCCAGAGATCGTCGAGCGACAGATACCGCTCGTCATCGGGCCGGTTGAACCATTCGGACGACACCCGCCCGTTCCGCTCACCCCGGCTCACATCCACCTTCCAGCCACCAGCCCGCGTCGGCTGTACCGGATCCAGAACTTCCACAACGCCCATCGGCATTCCTCCGCGACAGGCGCCGGGAGCCACTCTCCCAGCCTTTAACCTGTCGCGAAAGCAATCAGCCTTTCTCTCACTCTTCAAAAGAGGCACGAGCGGCGGCAATGCGGGACGAAGCGGGCGCTCGCTGCGATTGCGCAATCGCCGAATTTCCTACCCAGATTCGGTTGTTCCAGCGCAGTATGTGTCCATCTCTAGATGTGCGTGGGAATCTCAGACTTAGGGGGTGAAAGGTGAGCAAGTTGCAGGATGAAGAGGGCAAGACCGACGAACTGCCACAAGGCATTACGATTCCGAGCGACCTTCAGTTTTCCGCCAGAATGTTTCCAGACGAGGACTACGCCAAGGAGGCGATGTACAAGTTGCATTCCGTTCTCAGCGTCATCAGTCAATCCATCGACCTAACTAACCTGGATGGCGTGACGGTCGCCTTCGACTACGACGAAGCACTGGCTGATCTTGATCGTGGATATGAGACAACCTACACACTCACCGCCACCAAAGGTGTCGCCATCGGTGTTGCAATGGCGCCCACGGTAATTCGCGACGGTGTGATCAAAACGCATCTAGTACTTAACGCGAACTACGCGCTCAGCATCCTAGAAGGACCTGGGGAGGAAACCGAATACTTTTGGCAATCACTTCACCTAATTGCACACGAATGCGCGCATGTGGAGGTGACAGCAGCATTTGACAAGTCGTTCCCCGGGTTTCTTCTTCAGAAAACACACAGCAATATCCTAGATAACATGCGCTGGCAGGTTATTCTGGCAACGTGGGATGAGTATGCTGTATGCCGCATCGCCGGCTCCATTGGAGATGATCCCGTAGAGGGTTACCTCGAAACCTTGGTCAAGGTGTTGGGCGATACCAGGGGCCAATGCTGTGAGCTGATTAAGGCATATCGGACCCACGGGGATGTTGGGCAGATTGTAGGGGAAGTATATGGGAAGCTCGGCGATCTGCTGAAGTATTCATCTTACTTTGTGGGTGCTGCAGCAGCGCAGGAAACCCCAGAAACGCATCCGCCTGCTCTCACCGATGAGGCTGAGTTTGGGTGGTTTTCTCCGTTCTACGAACGCTTGATTGAAATGCAGGAGGCGCTTTGGAACGAGTTTGGGAGATGGAAGAATTTGGATGCCTTCGAGGCAATCGGCGATATCTTAGAGGACATGGCTGAGAGCATTGGTGTCGAAGCGTCGCGCGAGTCCGACGACCTGATCAAATTCAATATTCCATACCGACCGGAAAGCATGCCCGACATTGCCATGACGAACCCGTTAATGCGTGCACTGCTCGGCAGATAGCTGCATTGCATCATCGGCCAAAGTGGGCTCGAAGCTACATTGTAGCAGTGCAGCGAACCCGGCGGGTTTCCCCGCCGGGCCTGAGGGGGGGAGACCCCGTTCCTCAGAACGGGATCTCATCGTCGCGGTCGACCAGTTCGGGGTTTTCGTTCTCGGCCGACTTCGGGCGGCTCAGGAAGTCGACCTTCTCGGCAATGATCTCGCAGCCGTAGCGGTCGTTCCCCATGCTGTCGATCCACTTGGTGTAGTGGATGCGGCCGTGGACGAGGACCTTCATGCCCTTTTCGCAATGCTCAGCGACCGTCTTGCCGAGACCGTTGAAGCAGGTGATGCGGTGCCATTCGGTGTCCATGACCCGGTAGCCGTTCTCGTCGCGCATCACACGGCCTTCCGAGAGGCGGGGGCGCGAGGTGGCGAGGCTGAAGTTGGTGATCTTGGTGCCGCTCTGGGTGGTGCGGACTTCGGGGGTCTGACCGATGTTGCCGGCGAGGATGACGATGTTCTGCATGATAAGCTCCTGTGTGTCCTGTCTTCGGGACCGTCCCTTCGACAAGACCCTGAAAAAGCCCGTCGGGTGACGCGTGCACGGTGGACAGCATGGACACCGGAAACCCCCAAAGGACCGGGGTGGAGCGGGCAGGACGCCAAAGGCGGCCAACACGGCCCGGACTGACGCGGGGTTGCGCGCGAGAGCCCGAACGGGATTAGGGGATTGTCAGTCGAAGGGATGGCCCAGAAGACAGAGAGATGCGGGGAGCCCTTGCTAGACCATGTCCCCTTGCCAATCGGGACTGTTTGACCCAAAGCCCAACTCCCCACCAGCGGCGCAAGTGTCCATCACCGGCTCTCGCCCCCCTGCCCTTCCCCGCTGGGA
Source organism: Roseobacter sp. TSBP12 (assembly GCF_009129705.1). NCBI lineage: Bacteria > Pseudomonadati > Pseudomonadota > Alphaproteobacteria > Rhodobacterales > Roseobacteraceae > Roseobacter > Roseobacter sp. TSBP12. The sequence continues at coordinate 11,279 of NZ_PYIB01000039.1, read as the reverse complement.
AATGCAGGGCCTTGCCGCGACAGGCTATCGATACCGGAATATTCAGGACACGGACCGCACCCACTAGCTGAGTGGGATCTCGGGACGTTGTCGCTTAACGCGGACAGAAAATGCAGAAGGAAGTCGCCGGGGCATTCTTCACGGTCTTGGATTGGCAGATGGCGAAAGGTTGCACCAAGGCGGAAGTTATCGCCACGGGATGGACCACTTCCTGGCCGAACTGATCGGGGAGAATGGAAACCGCTTGTGCGCCGGTATCGCAGGGTTTCCGGCATTCTGAGCTTTTGGCGCCGACCTGGTCCGGTCACGGCCGAAAACTACGGCTGTTCGTCAATGTGGCGACGATAGATTGACGGCGGACGACATGGCTGCATGGAAAACTCCGGGTTCAGTCTGGGTCGGACGGATCAACTGCGTCCAACTCGAAAATCGTTGCCTCGGGTCTTGGTCCCATCACACGCGTTGGCAGATTAGGCGCAGGCAATTGCCCTCTGTGGTGCCCCTTCACCAACACAACCTTACCGCTGCGATAGCGCCGCTCATGTTCGCTCACCCAATGGCGAACAGGGCCGCTTCGCCCGTCCTGGACCTGACGCTCGAACTCAAGGCGAGCCTGCCGCTCCTCCATGTGAGCCGCGGCCTGCGGACCAATGCGGATTGTAAGATGGGATTTCTGCGCGCCTAGAATCCAGGACTTCCCGAATTTTCGAGCGGTCTTGGCATCCTTGGCTGTGAACGTCTCGTTTTCCGTGGGAATGATGCCACCCAAGTCCGGGGAAGCCAGCATCGCAAAGAGCGCGTAGGGGATGAAAAGATCGTAGCCTGTTTCAACTTGGTGCACCGTGCGCCGACCGTTGATCATTTCCATCGTATCACCGCTCCGCACACGGAATTCGACCATGGAACGGCTCAACTCGATTTCGACGTTGTCGTAGTTCAACTCGCCTGTCGGAGTTCGCTTCACGAGCAAAGCGCAGATTGGATCGACGACCCTCGAATTGTCGCGGCGATGGAACATCGTGATGCGCAAGTGGCCATTGTTTCGATCATCGATGAGATAGCCGCGTAGACCAGTGCCTATGGGTTTGTCGTCATGTCTCGTTACATGTGAAGCCCGTTCAAAGCGCGCGACACCCAGCTCTCGATCGTCAAATTCGACCCAAACAACGTCGGCGGGGAGCTTTACCTCACCCAGAATGGCCATTGCGGGAAGACCGGTTTCCGAAGCCTGCTTGGCGACTGCGTCATGAAGCGTATCGGCATAGGCTGCAGCCATATGGTCGAGCAGGTATACTTTTGCCTGCTGTAGGGCATCGAGCGCATACTCGCGAAAAAGCCTCAGATCCTCGGACGGCGTAAAGTGCCAAACCAGGTCGTCAGCAGGAGCCGATTTACCCGCAAGCGATGAACCGTATAAGGAAATCAATGATTTGTAGAGCATGCGACGTGACCCGAACCAAATACAACGCAGTGTCCGACGAACCCTGACGATGTTCAAGCTGCATTCATTGCACTGCAATTGACCGCTGATGTCTGTGCAAAGCCAGATTGGCTAACGCTCGAGCTTGTTTTCTTAATGCAAAGGCATGCCGACCATCGTCGGCTCATTCTGCCGGTCGGCCGGAACGGTGGACAGGCGAAAGGCCCGGATCGGAGCCTTGCTCCGAACCCGAGCCGTCTTCGATCCCGTGGGCGTTACGCCCAGGGGTCGATCTCACCCACCACCTGTACCTCGTCTCCGTCGATTTCATCGGCGGGGACGGCGCCAAAGGTTCCATCACCTGCCTGGAAGACGACGATCGAAACCATGAGCGTGGCGGCGAGGGAGGCGGCGAAGGCATGTGCATCTTTGCGGGACATCTGTTTGGCTCCTGTCTTGGAGGCGGAGGACCATCCCCCGCGCGACAGGACCCCGCTGGCCCGAAAACTGGCTGACATCACCGGGTGCGTTCGGCTCGTCCGAATCCACCCGGCGGCACGGGCTCGCCCGTAGTCCGACCCCTCGCGGGTTGATCTCGAAGACTGGATTCGGGGCAAGGAAGGGAATGGCGAGCGGGGGATGGTGCGACCGCTGACTGGAGCCGGGTGTCCCGCTGATGCTATCGCTGCCAGCCTCCCGGCAGACATTTGGTAGAAGACCTCCTTCCGTGTTGGATTGGATCCTATGGTGCTCCGCGATTTCGCGGGACAGGGTCGTGATGGGTGAGAGGCCCGCGCTTTGGCGGGCCCCGTGGGTTCTACGTAGGCTCAGGCGGCAAGCTCCGCGCCCCCTGCCCTAGCAGCGCCTTCTTCGCCGACAATCTCCAGCCGCGCATTGCGATAGCCTTCTTTGGCGATCCAGAGCTCGGCAGCCGTGACAGACTCGGCCAGGTGGAGCAGCTCCGTGCAACCGCCGAAATCCAAAAGGACGCGAACCTGCCCGGGCTGTGGTTCCTCAGCGACCTCGAAGGTCAAGGCGCTGTCAGCCGAATGCGTTCGCATGATCGTCACGAGAATGACTCCGTCCGAAGAGAAGTTCCCCTCGTGCAGCGTGAACGACGCCGGCGCCGCCCGGGTCGGATAGGGTCGCGGCGGCTCCTTCTTGACGAGACGGCCAACGCCGTTCGAGCGTTCCCAGGCCGCGAGCTTCTTCGTGAAACGCGCAGGTGGTTTCGGACTGTTGTCGGTGTAGCGAATGAGCGCCCCTAGCGGCGCGGTGTCGAGAATGGTCGATGCAGACATGATTCCTCATCCTGAATGCGTGATTTTGCATTCATCATATTGATATTGTTGTATTTTATGTGATCTAGGACGGGTTTCCCCGCCCTCGGATGGCGCAGATCACTCCGCAGCTATCATCGATGCCTCATTGCTCGGCAGGTCAGCGGTGAGGAAGGCGGGAAGGTCGACATCTTCGGCTTGCTCAGCGTCGGAAACGAGCTCAGGCGCCCCCTGCCCTTCCGCGCCATCGAGTGCTGCCAGATCGTGACGGCGCAGAACCTCCGGCAACCAGCCGCTGCCTTTCAGCAGACGCTCGGCTTCACTCGCCATCTCGCCCTTCTTCAGGTGATCGAGGAGTTGCGCCGTCCCCTCCCCTTTCGCCTCACGCACGGCCTCGAGGATCCGGGCCTTGGGCACGCGGTTCAGGTAGGTATCGGCCGTCGGCTGCCAACCCGCCTCGACCATGTCGAGTTCGACCGCCTGGGCGACCAAGTCAGACTGGGTCATCCGCCTGGTCAACCCGCTGGCGGAGATACCGGCACCATAGGGGTTCACCTTCTCATGGAGCGCGTTGACCCCGAAGCTGAGGCAATGCGCGAGCAACGACAGCCGGCTCCTTGATCAAGGGAGGTCAGGTAGTCCCAGAGAGCGGCATCGTCGCCGAGCGGCAAGTCGGCCTCCCACTCGGCGTGGCGATCGTCGACCAGCTTGGCCACCACGCTGTCCTTCAGATCGCTCGCCTGCGCCGACATGTAGACGTGACGGACCGAAGCCTCGAGGCAGCTGCCGGCCGAACTGGACGTCTGGAAGGTGTCACCCACGAGCTTCAGGAGCAGCAGCGTCAGCGCGACGTCGGGGGAGCGCCCGACAGCTTCCCGCAGTGCCACTGTCCGGTGCGCCGTCAACTCCATGACCAGCCGCTCAGGCAAGGGCTTCAACGCACCATCGTCCTCGTCGTCGGGCACGTTGACGCCAAGCGCTTGACCAGCAGAGGTGATCACCGTGCTGTGGCCGATACCGTCCACATTGCTCCCCGTTGAAAGCTCCACGCCCGGCCCGTCTGCTGCCTGTTCACCGCTGTGGACGTCGACGTCTGTTTTTGGCTCATCCTCGGGCCGCACAAAGCCCCGATAAACGGCAAGCTCGCCATAACGGTCAAGCGTCACGAACGCCCCTGCCCTCGCGATCTCCCCCGCGTCGAAGATCAGCGGCCGGGTCTCGAGCTTCTCCATCGCGACTTCCAACTCGCCAAGACGCGCGTCGATCTCTTCGGGGAATTCATCCTGGCCCTCGTATTCCTCTTCGAGCGCTCGGTATTCGGCAAGCAGCCTGGCATGGGCCGCGCCTTCGTCATCCGTCATCGGCGCCGGGTCTCCGTTGAGACGCCGCAAGCCGTGGCTGTAGCCATAGGGCAGGTCGAGCGAGACCTCGATCCATTTCCAACCTTCGGTCGCTATGACTTCGGCTTCAGCCTGAAGCTTCTCGCTGACCAGACGATCGAGCAGGGCAGGGTCTTCCAGCCAGCCCCCGTCATCGCCCTGGAAGAGGTCATGCAACATGGTGCCGCCAGCAGCCTCATAGGCATCGACGCCGACAAAGACGGCACGACGATCGGAGGCCCGCACCGAGGTTTCCGTCAGTATGCGCCGGATCTGATAGGGCTCCTTGTTCCAGGACGACTTGATCGCCTCCCAGACCTGAATCTGACGCTCGTGATCCGGATTGACCGTGAAGGCCATCAACTGCTCCAGCGTCATTTCATCCTCGGCATAAAGCTCAAGCAGGGCAGGGGCCACGGCGGCGAGTTTCAGGCGCTGTTTGACCACCTGCGGCGTGACGAAGAAAGCGGCCGCGATCTCTTCATCGCCCTGACCCTTCTCCCGAAGCGCCACGAAGGCGCGGAACTGATCGAGCGGATGCAAGGCAGCGCGCTGCATGTTCTCAGCGAGCGAGTCGTCTTCGGCGAGGATGGTGGAATTGGCATCCCGAACAATGCAGGGAATGGGCGTCGTCTTGGCCAAGCGTTTCTGCTTTACGAGGAGAGACAGGGCCTGAAAGCGGCGACCGCCCGCGGGAATTTCGAACTTACCGGTCTCGGACCCATCATCCGCCAGAACGGGCCGAACGCTCAGGCTCTGCAGCAACCCGCGGCGGGCGATGTCTTCGGCCAGTTCCTCGACCGAGATGCCAGCCTTGATGCGCCGGACGTTGGACTGGCTCAGCACGAGCTTGTCGAAGGGAATGTCCCGGGACGGGGACAGGGTGACTTTCTGGGCAGATTTCGCCATCAAATCTTCTCCACGACGGGCGCCGGAAGCCACTCTTCCGATCTCACTTCCCGTCACCCCTCAAACCAACAAACCTTTCCCTCTCCTGTTCTGGCGCTCCCGAGACCGGACCTTAACAGCTGTTAAGTCGTCAATCCCGAGGTGGCGGAACAGTACGCAGTCTCTCAACCTTAACAGCTGTTAAGCTGCAGATCGTCGCCCAATCAATGCCATGACCATCGGCCCACAGGAAAACTCACCGGCCACAGCTTTGGCAGTCAGAGCTCGCAAGTATCCACCAGGCGATCTGATGTCCTCAAAGCGTTCCAGCATGGCAGAAACGACGATCGACGCTTGCTCCGGACCCATGAACCGCTGCGCTTCTTCCCATGCAGATGCACTGATCCCCATGGCTGGTCGCACATGGCATGCCGCATCGAAAAGCTGGTGCCAATGCCGGATTTCGCCTTGGTAGAAGGTCTTGAGCGAGGGACATGCCGCGATCACCAGGTGCAGCGGGATCTTTGGCAAGTGTCTTGTGTCCTGTTCATCGACGTCAGCCACGGGCTCATTCCTGTCCACATCTGGCACGTCGGCCGCCGCCCCGCTTTTTTCTAAAGCAGGTTCAAGATCTATAGATTCTTTATTTGAATTATGATGGTGACGCTCAGATCGAGCATCATTGGTGTTCATTTCTTCTGTTTCAGAGCCATCAATGATGTTGCGTGCCTGATCGAGGAGAGCTTCAAGATCTGCTCGATAGGCCGCGAGGTCCTCAATTGAAAGCTTGCGGCGAAGCGCGCGCGCTGTGAGGATAGCTTTGTCACGAAGCTGGTCCCAGATGCCTAGGCCTGGCTGCATCTCGTCTCCGAACTCTGCGAGGGCCGCGAGATCACGCCGCATGAGGCTTACAACCTCTCTCAGACGCCTGACGCGCTCCTCAGCCTCACGTACGGCCTCTGCGGCCCGTGCTATCTCCTCGGACTGGCAGTAGAGCGGGGAAAGATCGAAGCCAAAGGCGACGCGCTCTTCGCCGTGCTTGCGGACGTAGCGCTTTCCATTGGGGCTATCACGCCGCTGGAGCAAACCAGCCTCGACAAGACGCGCGAGGTGACGACGCATAGTGGAGCAGGGCATACCATTCAGGCGCTCACAGATCGCCTTGTTCGAGGGGAAGACTACCATCTCGGCGTTCCCGCCAAGTGCATCGTCTGGAAAGAAGCTGAGGAGCCCCTGCAAAACAGTCAAATCACGTTCTGACACGCCAAAGGCCGCTTGCGCCTTGGAGAGCTCGCGCAGGAGTTCCCACTTGTTGACGGGTCTGCCCGGAACAGATGCATCGGGTCGCTCGATCACGCGCAGATGGGCGTGCGAGATCGGCCGCATAAACGGCGAAATCGGTGTGTACTCCATGAAAACGTTCACGAAGGCAAAATTTCTACGGCCCGCGAATCGCTTTGCGCTTGCGGGGTAGGGGCCAGAACGCTACATTCAGAAGTGCGAAAACTGAGATTTTGTAGCGGGCTGGTCCCGGTGCGAAACCTTACAAAGGTCTCGTGAAGCTAGCTTCTCGGGGCCTTTTTCTTTTTGCCTGTATCGTGCCTCCTTCTTGTTGGTTGCTCTTCCTCAGTCTCCTGAACGCTTCCAGCGCTCATGAAGCTCGGTAATCAGCTTTGGGGCATTACCCTCCAACCAGCTGATAAAATCAGGTTCATCCGTAGTCAGATCGAGTTTAAGCTGCTTGCCTTGGCGGCCGGTCTTGACCGTCGCAGCTCCGACACCGGGGATCGCCACAGTAGGCACGCCCTTTCCAGACGGGTTTGCTTTCTTCTCTGGGCTCTTCGCAGCTGCCAGAACTGCGAGAAACGCGCGCTCAGAAACCTCATCGACCGAGCCGGAACTTTCGGACTTGGCTGCATGAGCTACGGCTTGCAGTTGGTCTCGATCACCGTCGTAGGCACCCAAAGCCTTTTTGAGCTCTTCCCATCTCGGGCGACCAATCCCGGGAGCCGCACCAATTGCCTGGATGAGTTCCTCGCCGACCGTCCGAACGACACTCAAGAGCTGTGAAACCCCAGCTTCGTGGAGGTTAAGGACTTCGGCGACACCTCGATTGGTGCGCTCAGCCCCTTCCAAATGGTCACCGTCCAGAAGCGCCGTCGCCACAAGCGCACGTTCAATAAAGCTCAGATCACGACGCTCTTGGTTCTCGAGAAGCTGATCTCGAAGCGCTTGATCACCCTCAACTTCAGTGACGATGGCTCGAACTTTGATACCGAGTTCGCGACATGCTTCTAGGCGCCTGCGGCCATAGATCAGGTTGTAGCGATCGCCTTCAAGTGGGCGGACCAATACAGGCACACGCTGACCGTTCTTGGAGATAGAGTTCTTCAGGCCCTCAACTTCAATCTGAAGCCTGTCATCCAATCGTCCTTCGGTAACAATCTGCGCCGGATCGATCTCAAATACACCGCCACGCAGTCGGCGCCCTTCAAGAGCGTCAGGAGCGTTGCGAAGGGTCTGCAGCGGCAGGCCGAGTTTAGGCTTTCTTGCCATTCCGCCCCCATGTGTTCTGGATGATTTCAGCGATCTCATCGTTGACTGCGTTCATGGATTCGATCGCACGATCAAACGTCTGACGCGTGAAGTCCTTCTTGTCAGCTTCATAGAGCGTTTGCTTGGTCAAGCCGGCATCAGAAATTGCGGTCGATTCAACCATGTGATTGGTCAGGACGGACCTCCCAAACAGCCCGCGAATGAAAGCGATGACTTCGGTTTGTGGCGCGTCGCCGACTTTGTATCGCGTTGGCAAAAAGCGCAGCCAATCGAAGCGCAGATTTGCGCCTGCATCCCTGATCACTCCCAGGAGATCCGCAGTCATTCGCAGGAATTGGGACATCGACATGAGGTCAAGCATCTGCGGGTGAACCGTCACGAGAACACCCGAGGACGCGGAAAGTGCTGACATCGTCAAGAAACCAAGCTGCGGCGGGCAGTCGATCACAACAACGTCGTAGTTCGCTTCAACACTATCGAGTGCGTCATGAACTCTCGCGAAGAACGCTTTCGCTCCGCCTCGCTGGATAGCAGCAGGCGTCTCGTGCTCGAACTCCATGAGTTCAAGGTTGCCCGGGATAAGATCAAGGCCGCGGATGTAGGTCTTGCGGATCACTTCGGCGATCGGAACCGGATCGTCATAGCGAACGGCATCATAGAGGGTTCCGCCCTCCATAAGGTCGAGTTCTGGCTGGATTCCGTGAAGAGCCGAAAGAGATGCTTGGGGGTCGAGATCGATCGCAAGAACCCTGTACCCCTTGAGCGCCAAGCGCTGAGCGAGGTGAGCAGACGTCGTCGTTTTGCCGGACCCGCCCTTGAAGTTCACCACTGAAATAACTTGAAGGTCGTCACCGTCGCGACGCCCAGGCACGTAAGTTCCAGACTTTTTTGCGTTTCCTTCAAGCGTCTGCCGGATTTCCCAGATATCGTCGAGCGTATAGCGACGATGACTTCCAGCCGTCGTCTCAACGTCAACGATCTTTCCTTCTCGATGAAGCTTCCGAAGATAGGTATGGTCGACGCCAAGGAGCTCAGCAGCTTCACCGCTGGTCAAAGTGCGCATCACCTTCTTTGCATCCGGAGGGAAGTGTGCGGCGCGCTGAGCATGCAGGTTCGACGCGAGAAGTTCCGCGTAGTGCCCGATGGCGATGTCTAGATCCTGCTCTACTTCGCTCATGTCTGCCCCGATCCGTGGGCGCGTTTTTTATGTGACCGCGCGTTATTTTTCGAGACTATTGCCCGACCAACCAGATTCGTGCAAGCACTTTCTAGATTTAGTGGCAATCGGTTAGGCCAACACAAGTGTGATCCTCAGAGGAGCCCCAGCTTTTCAGCACGCTCCAGCAGCATTCTGACTGAGGAAGGCTGCCAGCTGGTGCGACCGCGAGGGGTGCGCTCACGCATGGATTCCAGTCGGTCGCAGATTGCCTGCAAGGTGATCTCCGGGTCAGCACCTTTGATTGCGGCGACAATCGCAGGCAGGCGATCGTCGGTTTCGCGACGTCCAGCGCGTCCAAGCACTTCAGCAGGCAGGAATCCGTCCACCACGTATGCCTTCACGGCGCGGAGCAGGCGGCTTTGCGTCCAGCGCCGATCATGGGGCAGGGGGCCATTGATGATCCGCAGGACGTCTTCCCAAGCCATATCGGGGCGCAAACGGCGCACATGGGGCACCCAATCCTGCGCAGTTTCGTTCAAGCGCTCCATGTAGCCGTCCTGTCGCGCCAGCCGCACCTTGCGCAGCGCTTCAGGGTCCTTGGCGCGAAGACCTGGGTTGCCGCCTACGCGGCCCTTTGAGCGTGCCGAGGCAAGTCCGGCTTTGGTACGCTCGCGGATCAGAGCGCGTTCGAACTCAGCCGCAGCGCCCAGAACCTGCAACGTGAACTTGCCCTGGGGCGACGCAGTGTCGATCGGGTCCTGGAGCGAGCGGAAGAACGCCCCCTTGCCTTCCAGTCTTTCGATCACTTCAAGTAGGTGCGACAAAGACCGCGCAAGCCGGTCGATCCGCACGACGACCAGCGTGTCGCCCTTGCCAATCCGCTCCAGCACACGTGCAAGCACGGGCCGCGCGCGGTTGCCGCCCGAGGCGTGCTCTTCAAAAATCTCGGCGCATCCCGCAGACTGCAGTGCCTCAGACTGGGGCAGGGGGGTCTGATCCTCGGTGGAGACGCGCGCATAGCCAATCAGCGGCATGAAACTGGGCCGTTTGCAATTTTATGTACCACCAATAAACGACCGTTTTTAAACGAATGCAAGTAGGTGCTCTCTCGTTTTGCTCGTCCCGAAACCCTTTGTTTCCCTGTACTGAGCGCGATCTGAGAGGTTCCACCGGCAGTCGCCCGCGCACACTATATAAAGAGCGAAGGCAACCGCCACAAAATCGCTTGGGTAATGTGCAAAAGAAGAGTATTTTGCACATATGAAACCCCAAGGAGCCGCTTTGACAGATGATTTCGATGACCCCCTCATCACCATCGAGGAGGATGAAGAGGCTCACGAAGAGGATCTCTGGTTGTCGCGTTTAGTTCCCGATTTCAATTGAAGCAGTAAGCTGAAACTGAAGCGCTGGAATTTCACCTTAGCGCTTCACCAATGGGTCAAGAATCCTGAGCTTCACAGCCCTGCGGCTTTGGTCAGGTTCACCCGGAACCTGTCGCGCCTGCGCTGATAGCGCCGGGTCATCTCGGCCGACGCATGTCCGAGTTGCTTTTGAACATAGCGCTCATCAACCTCTGCCGACGAGGCGAGCCCGGCACGCAAGGAATGCCCCGAGAACATTGCCAACCGTTTGGCTTCCGGCAAATCGGATCTGATGCCACTCTTCATAACGGTTGCCTTGATCAGTCGCGCTATGTGCTTGTCGGAAAGGCGGGACTCGAGGGCACGCTTGCCGTCCCGCGAGGTGCGCACGAAGACCGGCCCAAAGTCGATCTTCGCAAAGTGTAGCCATTGCTCAAGCGCGTGGACGGGACAGGTCTGGCCGCTTGAGCCACGCCCGACCTCAACCTCGCGCCATCCGGTCTTGGCATTGAGGGTGAGCAGGGCGCCGCCGTCGAAGACTTCGACCCAGCCGCCGGAGTCCGGTGTATCGTCCTTATGCACATCGAGGCAGACCACCTCCGACCGGCGCAGGCCACCTGCATAGCCCAAAAGCAAGATCGCCCGGTCTCGGAGCCCGCGGAGATCGTAGGAAAGGGTGGCCACCATGGCCTGGATGTCCTCAGGCAGGATCGCTTCCTTCTGGACCGGCGGGCGCGCATGCTTGCGTTTGATCCCGGCCAGAACGGTGGCGATATGCCGGTCCTTGCGATCAAGAGTGAACCCGCGCTGTCTGTAGTTCCAGGCAAGCCCCGAGAGACGGCGCTCGATCGTGGAGACCGAAAGGGTAGGGGCCTTCCCGGTTGGTGCAGCCAGATCAGCCACATAAAGTCCAATCATCTCGGGCGCGGGGGGCAGAGGTTCCGTGCCTTTCAACCGGCACCAGCGGCTGAAGTGTTTCCAGTCGGCCGCATAGGCCTTGTTCGTGTTCCCGGCTGTCGAGGCCTCGGCGTAGCCACGGGCGGTATCGATCAGCCGGTCGAGTGCGCCGGAGCCGGCCACATTGGCGGGCAGGGCGATTGAGGCTCGGTCCCGAGAGGTTCTCTTGTCGTGTTCGTCACCGTTCAACGAGTCATAGGACGCTGAGCTCGAAATCTCTGCGCCAGACGCGTCGGAATCCTCGATTTTGGTGCTGTTTGTCGGTCTGCCGGAATTCTT
>NZ_PYIB01000038.1:0-539 GCF_009129705.1 Roseobacter sp. TSBP12 | reverse complement strand
GCGAACGTATGGTGACGATCCGTGGGAAAAGCAGGCTCTGGCGTGCAGTCCGATGGCAATGGAGACACCCTCGAATCCTTATGCACGTCGCGCCGAAACGCTAAAGCCGCCAAACGTTTCTTGCGAAACTCATGAAGCGTTGGGGACGACAACCTCGGGTTATCGCAACGGACAAATTGCTCAGCGTATCGGGCGTCGCTACGCGCGAGCTTTGTCTCGCTTGATCACGTATCACACAAGGGATTGAACAACCGCGGCCGAGGCGTCTCGTCGGCACACCCCTCGACGAGAGGAGATTTTCGGCCGGGTTAAATCCAGCAAGACAGGTTCAGATGTTCTTGTCGGTCCATGGTCAAACCGCCGTTCCTCTTTCGCCCCGAAACGCCACCGTATTCGCCAATGAGGCCACATCGCCTCTCGGGGCGCTACGTGCAAAGCGGCGCAGCCGTAGCCGCCTCATACCCAAAGCGACCCCGCTGCGCCCTGCCCAAACGGCTGCGCTCCAACAAGTGGCGATCAGGGTGGCCGGCAGCGGAAAT
>NZ_PYIB01000037.1:0-10492 GCF_009129705.1 Roseobacter sp. TSBP12 | reverse complement strand
GCAATTCGTTGTATCAAAAAACTGCGTGAATTTTACGCAGATATGGTAGAGTAACGCATCGCCTCCACCAAATGAGGGGCGGTGCCACAGGTCCCGGATCGCACGCACAACCCGTGTTGATCCATCTGGGAAGGGAGCCGGGCCCCACGAGGAGGTGGGACCCGTAACGTAAAGGACCCACGATGCTGCCCGGAACAGGGTGCGCATGGGTCGGGGACAAAAGGGAGGACCGCACATGGCGGACAACTCAGAAAACAATGCCTACTGGGCCGCAAACAAGCGGATCATCGTCATCTCGCTGGTGATTTGGTTCATCTGCTCCTTTGGCTTTGGCATCCTGCTGCGCCCGATGCTTGCGGGCATCAAGATCGGCGGCACGGATCTTGGCTTTTGGTTTGCACAACAGGGCTCGATTCTCGTGTTCCTGGTGCTCATTTTTACCTACGCGATAAAAATGAACAAACTCGACAAAGAACACGGCGTCGACGAATAAGGAGCGCATGGAATGGACCAGTTTACCCTCAACCTGATCGTTGTGGGCGCGACCTTTGCGCTCTACATCGGCATCGCGATTTGGGCCCGTGCGGGTTCCACATCTGAATTTTATGCGGCGGGCCGGGGTGTTCACCCTGTGCTCAACGGCATGGCCACCGGCGCGGACTGGATGTCTGCTGCATCGTTCATCTCGATGGCCGGTATCATTTCCTTTGGCGGCTACAACACGTCTGCTTACCTCATGGGGTGGACCGGCGGCTATGTGTTGCTCGCCATGTTGCTTGCCCCTTACCTGCGCAAGTTTGGCAAATTCACGGTTCCGGAATTCATCGGCGACCGTTTTTATAGCCAAACGGCACGCACCGTGGCTGTGATCTGCTTGATCACCGCATCGCTGACCTATGTGATCGGTCAGATGACCGGCGTGGGCGTGGCCTTCTCCCGGTTCCTCGAAGTGGAAAACACCACCGGCCTGTTGATCGGTGCAGCCATCGTGTTCTTCTATGCGGTTATCGGCGGCATGAAGGGCATCACCTACACACAGGTGGCACAGTATGTCGTGTTGATTATCGCCTACACCATCCCGGCGATCTTCATCTCGCTGCAACTCACCGGCAATCCGATCCCGCCGCTGGGCCTGTTCTCGGATGCGAAATCCTCCGGCTTGCCGCTGTTGGAAACGCTGAATGGCATGTTGGGTGATTTGGGCTTTACCGAATACACCAAACAGACTGACACGACCCTCAACATGTTCCTCTTCACCATGTCTTTGATGATCGGGACCGCGGGTCTGCCGCACGTGATCGTGCGCTTCTTCACCGTGCCGAAAGTGTCTGATGCACGCTCCTCTGCCGGTTGGGCCTTGGTGTTCATCGCGCTTTTGTACCTCACCGCTCCGGCTGTGGGTGCTATGGCACGCGTTAACTTGATCGACACTGTCTACCCGAATGGCACAACCGAAGCGCCGCTTGCCTATGAAGCGCGTCCGGATTGGGTCAAAAACTGGGAACTGACCGGTCTTTTGGGCTTTGACGACAAAAACGGTGATGGCCTGATCAACTATGTGGCCGACAAGAACGCAAATGAGTTCACCGTGAACAACGACATCATCACGCTTGCGAACCCGGAAATCGCCAATCTGCCGGGTTGGGTGATTGCGCTGGTGGCCGCTGGCGGTCTTGCCGCCGCTCTGTCCACCGCCGCAGGTCTTTTGATGGCCATCGCATCGGCTGTGTCGCACGATCTCATCAAGTCGCAGATCAACCCAGCCATTTCCGAAAAGGGCGAACTTTTGGCCGCTCGGGTCGCAATGGCTGTGGCGATCGCAGTGGCAACCTACCTGGGCCTGAACCCTCCGGGCTTCGCAGCGCAAACGGTGGCTCTGGCCTTTGGTTTGGCGGCGGCGTCGATCTTCCCGGCGTTGATGATGGGCATTTTCTCAAAGCGCATCAACAACAAGGGCGCGGTTGCGGGCATGATCACCGGTTTGGTTGTGACCATCGTCTACATCTTCCTGCACAAGGGCTGGTTCTTCGTGGCCTCGACGGCGTCCTTCTCTGACGCTGATCCGATGATCTTGTCGATCAAATCGACCTCCTTCGGAGCCGTCGGTGCAATCCTCAACTTTGCGGTTGCGTACATTGTCTCGAATGCAACAGAAGAGCCGCCGGTAGAGATCCAGGAACTGGTCGAAAGCATCCGCATCCCGCGCGGTGCTGGCCAGGCGGTCGATCACTAAACTTTGGGTTTCGGGCTGGCCTCAGGGCTGGCCCGTCGCCATAGTACAGGGGCGCGGGGGCCAGTGGCTTTCGCGCCTCTTTCAATTTTACTTTGGACAGTCGCGATGGAAACCACCGCAAAGATCATCAGCTTTCTCCACACCACCCACCCCTACGATGTTTTGCCCGAAAGTGAGTTGGCGGAGCTGTCCACCTCCTTTTCCCGCAAAAAATTTAACGACGGCGAAGTGATCTATGCCCATGGCGAGTTGCTTGAGGGGCTGTATCTGATCAAGGAAGGTGCGGTTGAGATCACCGATATCAACGGCGCACAGGTCTCGCTGTTGCAAAAATCGAACCATTTCGGTGAACGCGGCCTGTTGCGCGACGGGCATGCGGCGACGACCGCGACCGCCGCCTCCGAGTGCACGGTTTTGGTACTCACACCGGAGGCGTTCAAAACCGAAGTGGCCGCGAACCCGGCCTTTGCCCGCTATTTCAACCGCGGCCAAGCCCGCCCCAAAGTCGCCACGGGGCTGATGACCCAACATGTCTCCGACCTGATGGCCCATGCGCCTGTGACCTGCTTAGAGACCACCACAATCTCCGATTGCGCGCGGATGATGCGCGATCACATGGTCTCCTCTGTGGCGGTGACCGAAGGTGCCCGGCTGACTGGTTTGGTGACTGTGCGCGATATGACCAACAAAGTTTTGGCCGACAGCTTGATACCACCCTGCCCGTTTCCACCATCATGGCGCGCGATCCGATCACCCTGGACCCCGGCGCGCTTGGCACCGATGTCATCCATGTCATGTTGGAAAATCACATCGGTCACCTGCCGGTTGTCGAGGGCGGCACATTGGTCGGCATGGTCACCCAAACCGACATCACGCGATTCTTTGGCTCGTCGCAAACCCAAATGGTGTTTGATCTCTCAAACGCAAAAACCATCGTCGATATGGCTGCGGTCACGGCCCGCTTGCCCGAATTTCTCATGCAACTTGTCGGCGCACATCTGGCGCATGATGTGGTGACACGAAAGATCACCGACATCGCCGATATCGTCACCCGGCGCCTGTTGAAAATGGCCGAGGATGAATTTGGCCCCGCTCCTGTGCCCTATCTGTGGGCCGCCTGTGGGTCGCAAGGGCGGCGTGAACAGACTGGCGTGTCGGATCAGGACAATTGTTTGATCATCGACAATGCTGCAACAGAGACCGATATGGCCTATTTCCGCAAGCTGGCCAAATTCACCTGCGACGGGCTTAACGCCTGCGGCTATGTCTATTGTCCCGGCGACATGATGGCGATCACGGATCGGTGGTGTCAAAAGCTGTCGGTTTGGGAGGGCTATTTCAACAAATGGATCAGCGCCCCCGACACTGAGGCGCAAATGTTGGCCTCCGTCATGTATGACCTGCGACCGATTTCAGGCGATCACAGCCTGTTCATACCGTTGCAGGACACGGCTTTGAAAGCCGCTGCGAAGAACTCGATCTTTGTCGCCCATATGATTGCCAATTCACTCAAACACACCCCGCCCTTGGGCCTGCTGCGCGGCTTTGCCACGATCAAATCCGGCGAACATCGCAATGCTTTGGACATGAAACACAACGGGGTGGTGCCGATTGTTGATCTTGGGAGGGTCTATGCGCTTCAGGGCACATTCACAGCCGTAAACACCCGCGCGCGCATCGAGGCGGCGATTGAGGCCCACGTGATTTCCGAGAGTGGCGGCAAGGATTTGCTTGCCGCCTATGACACAATCGCCACCGCCCGGTTGGAACATCAGGCCGCGCAGGTGCGCGATGGCACCCCGCCCGACAATTTCATGAGCCCCTCGGCCCTTCCGGCCTTTGAGCGCTCGCATTTGCGCGATGCATTCGTCATCGTGCGCACCATGCAATCCTCGCTCGGCTCGTCCGCCGCGCGCAGTTGACCAAACCTGAAAGAAGGGACCAATCCCCATGCTTCTCGAATTCATCGCCACCATCACCGCCGGCGTCGGCGCTGCCGGATTTATCCTTGGCCTGCAAAAACTCACCCGGATCAAATTCCCGAAATGGGCCATGCCCGCCGCCGCAGGTGCGGCCATGTTGGCCTTTGCGATCTGGAGCGATTATTCGTGGTACAACCGCGCGCTGGACGGCATTGGCGAAGGCAAAGTCGTGGCCACCACGATTGAGAAAAGCCAGGTCTGGCGGCCTTGGACCTATCTCGTTCCGGTCACCACCCGCTTTATCGCCCTCGACAAAGACGGGGCGACTGTTGAGGACGGCACGGTTTTGACCGACATGTATCTGATGGCGCGGCGCGGCGATGCGGCCATCGTACCGACCGCTTTTGATTGCATTCTGGGCCGTCGCGCCGATTTGGTTGGTCTTAAAAAAGGCCCGATCAACGAGATGCTGGCACAGGCCGATTGGTACGCCATGCAAAGCGACAATCCGATCCTGCGCACCGCCTGCGATGCGTTGAGATAACACCACGGAGGGGAGACCGTAAAAGATGCAAGGCAAACCGCGCATTCTTTTGGTGGAAGACGAGGACAATATCGCCATTGCCATTGAGCTTTTGCTGTCGCGCGAAGGCTATGACATCCTGCGTGTCGCGGATGGGTCCCAAGCCATCCCCAACATCCGCGCGCAACAGCCCGATCTGGTGATTTTGGATGTCACATTGCCGGGGAAATCCGGCTATGAGGTCTGCCAATCCATGCGCATGACCCACGATCTGACCGCGACCCCGGTGTTGATGATGTCCGCCCGCGCCTCACAGGCCGAACAACGCAAGGGGCTTGCCATGGGGGCCAACGCGTTTTTGACCAAACCCTTTGCGATGGATGATCTGCGGTCGCGCGTGGCCGAGCTGATCACGGGAGATCGAGATGAAAGTTGAACATTGGTCGCTGCGGCTTCGGGTCTTTCTGTTCTTCGCGGGCCTGGCAGCAGG
The DNA here is from genome assembly GCF_009129705.1 of Roseobacter sp. TSBP12. Classification (NCBI taxonomy): domain Bacteria; kingdom Pseudomonadati; phylum Pseudomonadota; class Alphaproteobacteria; order Rhodobacterales; family Roseobacteraceae; genus Roseobacter; species Roseobacter sp. TSBP12. The sequence goes on along the minus strand of NZ_PYIB01000037.1, from coordinate 5,324 downwards.
GGCGATCATGGCGGTCCTGGCGGGGCTTTATCTGGGATTTGCCCGCCTGCATGTGCCTGAGGCCCGCGATGGGTTTATCTTTGCCGGTGCGATTGCCAGCTTTGCCATTCTTGCCATGGTGGTCTGGATTTGGCTGATGTTTGACGAAAATGTTGCCAAACCAATCCAACGTCTGGCTGGCGGCATGTTAGCGCGGGCGCACGCCGATGTCGATGAGGCGCTGAACGAGAAAACCGCGCGCTACCTGGGCGATCTTGCCCCCGCCGCCCACGCTTTGACCGAAAACCTGGTCAGCACCCGCAACAAATTGGCCGAGACCGTGGCGATGGAAACCACCCGTTTGGTCGACGAAAAAGAGCGGCTCTCCACCCTCTCCGCCGAGATGCCGCATGGCGTGGTCTTGCTGTCCGGTCTGCATAAAATCGCCTTTTACAACGGCGCCGCAGCACATCTTTTGTCCGCCGATCATACGCCCGGTTTGGACCATGAAATCTTTGACTTCCTGCGTCCCGCTCCGATCCGCTCGGCCTATGCCAGGCTTTGTGCGGGCGAAGGTGGCGAGGGGCATGTCCTGCCTCTGACCGTGGCCACGCGGCATGGCGGTCAAATCCTGTCGGCCCGGATGCGGTTGATGCATGCACCCAATGAGGGGGACGCAACACCGCCTTATGTGTTGAGTTTAGATGACGTGACCGACGACCTCGCGATCCATGCGAAACGCGAAAAGCTGTTGTCGCGGATGTTTGATCGCCTGCGCCCATCCATGGCCTCTTTGCAGACCACATTGGCGGCGCGTGAGGCGGATGACACGCTGCGCAATGATCCCCGGTTGAACACCGCACTGGTCAGCGAAATGCAGGTCCTGACCACGGCCATCGCCACGTTTGACGCCGAATATGAGGCAACAAAGGCCGATTGGTGGCCGATGGCTCGGTGCGTGGCTCTGAACTTTGCGATGCTTTGCGCGCGCAATTGGCGCAAGGCGACACCGCCCTGACCGCCGATGTGGTCGAACCGCTTGTCCTCACCTTGGACGCGGTCCAGATCATCACCCTGATCGCCCATATCGCCCGATTGGTGACCCAAGACGGCGGCCGGGCATTGTCGTTTTTGATTTCCCGCGAAGAGGACGGCGGCGCGATGTTGGCGCTGGGATGGTCGGGCGCGCCTTTGTCCGTTGATCGGTTGGAAACATGGCTGACCCAGCCGCTTGACGTAGGTTTGGCCGATATGACCGGGCGCGACATCCTTGCAGCACATGGCACCGACATCTGGCCGGAATTTGGCCGCGCCTCCCGTGCCGTCCTGAAACTGCCGATCCGCTCCGCGCGCCCTGTGCGACGCGCCCCGGTCGATGGGCGGCGCACCGTGAGCTATGACTTTGATCTGTTAGCGCATCGGCCATCGAAAGAGGTGATGGAGACCCCCCTCTCTCACCTGACCTATGTGGTGTTTGACACGGAAACCACCGGGCTTTTGCCCTCGCAAGGCGACGAGATTTGTCAAATCGCGGCGCTGCGCGTGGTCAATGGCAAGGTCCGCAATACGGAAACGCTCGACGCGCTGGTCAATCCCGGACGCCCCATCCCCGCCTCAGCCACCGAAGTTCATCACATCACCAACGCCATGGTCAAAGATGCGCCCTCGATTGATGTGGTCGGGCGACAGCTTCACAGCTTTGCCCGCGGTGCAGTTTTGGTCGCCCATAACGCACCGTTTGATTTGGAATTTCTACGCCGCCACGAGGCCGGAATTGGCGCGACGTTCAACAACCCGGTGCTTGATACCGTGCTGCTTTCCGCCATCGTGTTTGGTCAGTCGCAAGAACACACGCTCGATGCAATCTCCGCCCGCCTCGGTGTCAAAATTCCGCCCGAGGCACGCCATACCGCCATGGGTGATACGGTGGCGACCGCACAAGTGTTTATCAAAATGCTGCGCATGGCCGAGGAGCGGGGGATTGTGACCTTTGGCGATGCTCTGACGGAAATGCGCAAACATAAACGCCTGTTGCAGGACGCCAATCAGCCCGAAAACGCGTGACGGGTTACGGCAGGGACCGGATTTGTCCCACATCAGAGCGGTGATCGTAAAACGGCACCTGCTCTGGCGGCAACGTCTTGTGCATCGCCGCCTCGACCTCGGCCAAAACCACTCGCGTGACAAAGGGCAGATCGAAACCGCGCGCGCCCGCAAGTGTCACCCATTGCAAATGCGACAGCTCGTCCTCGGCTCTTGAGAAATCATCCGGGTCGTTGGCCAAACGTGCCGCATCCACCAGAAAAAACCGCGCATCAAACCGACGCGGACGTCCCGGCGGGGTGATGGCGCGGAACACGAAATGCAAATCCGTAACGTCCGGCAAAATCAACCCGGTCTCTTCGCGCAGCTCGCGCAACGCCGCGTTGGGCAACGCGCGCGTCATCTCAGGCGGGGAGTCAGCGGCCAGTCGGCGCGCGCAAACCGGCGTCAACTGACCGGGCGGATCACGATCAAAATCCTCCGCATCGACAGCGCCGCCCGGAAAGACAAATTTGCCCGGCATGAACACCGCGCCATGGCCACGCTGCCCCATCAAGACACGCGGCACCTCGGTGTCCTGACGCAGCAGGACCACCGTTGCGGCGTCGCGTATGGGAATATCTTGGCTCATACCGTCATCCTACGCGCAACCCTAAGGCTCGCGAAAGGCCTCGCGTGATTTGTAGAGCGGTTTCAGTAGATATTGCAAAAACGTCTTTGACCCGGTGTGTAATTCGACCTGCGCGCGCATACCGGGACGGATCTCGATCTGTTGTTGCCGCTCGGTCAAGCTGCTCAGATCAACCGTCGCCGTCACCCGGTAATAGGGCACGGCCTTCGGATCGCGCTCATCTTTAAATGTATCCGCCGACACCACCTGAACCTTGCCCTTCAAAGAGCCATAAATCGTGTAATCATAGGCGGATAACTTGATCGTCGCGTCTTGGCCCGGTTGCACATGAGCAATGTCTTCGGGGCGTACACGTGCTTCGACAAACAGCTCTTCGTCCACCGGAATGATCTGAACCAACTCCTCGCCGGGCCGAATCACGCCGCCGATCGTCGTCACCATCAGGCTGTTCACAATGCCTCGCATCGGCGCGACAATCACTGTGCGACCCAGTTGATCATTGGCCAAGGTCAGCGCCTGTTTCACTGAGGCCAATTCTTTCAGCGTGTCGGAATAGTCTTCGGCACGCTGCAATTCCGCCTGCGTGACGATCTCATTGTATTTGAGTTGCGCATCAGAATGCGATTTGCGCGCGCGGGTCACCTCGATCAGTGACACCACGTTTTTCGTCAGCATGTCCTCCATCAAGGCCCGCTCGGTCTCCGCCTGTTTCAAAACCGCCATCGCGCCATCTTTGCGGGCCAAATAATCGCCAACCCGCGCTTTCAAAAGCGCCTTTTCCGAGGCCAATACTGTTGCTGCCCGCGTTGCAAGATCGTCAGACACGACAAACGCGTCCTCACCCTCAAGCTCCGCCTCAAGCCGCAAACGCCGCACCTCTAAGGCGTCGATTTTTTCCTGAAGATCATCGACGGAGGTGCGAAACTCCGTGCCCTGCAATTTGGCAAGCACTTGCCCCTGTTCGACCTCTTGGCCCTCGTGCACCAAAAGCTCGGACAGAATCCCACCCTCAAGGTTTTGCACAATTTGCGGCCGCGAAGAGGAAATCATTTCGCCATCGGAACGCACGATCTCATCGACCCGCGCAATGGCCGCCCAGAGCAAAAAGATCACAATCACAACGGCCGAAATGCGAATGATCCAACCCGGACGATCCATGTCCTTGTCGAGCATGTCGTCGAACGTGGCCATCAGCGCGTGCTCGCTTTTTCGAGATGCGCCATGACCTGAGCCCGCGGTCCGTCGACCACCAATCGCCCGTCTTTAAACACCATTGCCCGGTCGGCAAGGGCGACGATGGGCAAACGGTGTGTGGCAACGACGACGGTGCGGCCCGAAAGCCAGTCAGTGAGCCGCGCCACAAGCGCGGTTTCAAGCGCCTGATCCAAGGCCGCGGTCGGTTCATCCAACAGACAGACAGAGGGGTTTTGCAGCCACAGCCGTGCCCAGCCAATCGACTGTCGTTGACCGACAGAAAGACCTTCGCCACCATCGCGAATTTCAAGGTCCAGCCCGCGGTGATGCCCGCGCACAAACGCGCCCAGCCCAGCAAAATCCAAGGCGGCGAGCAGGCGGTCATCATCGCGCTCCATTCCGCCCAGGTTCAGGTTGTCGCGCAGTGTCCCGGCAAACAGCCGCACATCTTGGCCAAGGTAACCGACAGACCGACGAATGTCGCGCGGATCAATTTGCGACATCTCGGCACCGTCCAGCAAAATGCGCCCTTGCGTCGGGGCATAAAGCCCGGCGAGAAGTTTCAGAAAGGTGCTTTTTCCCGATCCATTGGCACCCAGCACCGCAATTTTTTGTCCCGCTTTGATATCGAGCCCCGGCAGATCAAGCGTCGGCGCGCCCTCTGTGTCATAGCGGAACTGTGCCTCGCGCAGCACGAATGCGCCGTTGATCTGCGGACGACGGAGGAAATTGCGATCCCCGCCATTGTCCTGTGGGGCAGCGGCAATTGCGTCCAATCCATCCAGCGCCGTTTTGACATTGGTCCACCGCGCCATCGTCGCCGAAAGCTGGGTCAGAGGTGCCAAAGTGCGGGAGGTCAAGATGCCGGTTGCGATGATCGTCCCAACGGTAAATTCGCCGGCAAAAACCAAATAGGTTCCGGCGACCACGGCCAAAACATAGGTCAATTGCTGCACACCTTGGGACCAAAAGGTCAGCATGCCGGAGAGTTTGCGCTGTTCCGACGATTTCGCCGCAGACAAGAAATTCAACTCATCCCAAATCCGCCGCACCCGATCTTCGCCGCGTTGAGTTTTGATCGTGTCGAGTTCAAACACCGCCTCATGCAAAAGCCGCGTCGATTTGGCCGATGCGCCCTGGGTCTCTTGGGTCAGGCGCATCATTCGTTTTTGGAACAAATAGCCGGGCACCACCATGATGATCGCGCCCATGACCAAAATCCAAACGATTGGGCCAGAAATCGAGGCCACGAGCGCAAAGAACAAAAAGATAAACGGAATATCAGCGACCGATCCAATGGTCGAGGCGGTGAAAAATTCACGCACCGAACCGAATTCACGCATGGCGGAAAACAACCCTGTCGGCGTTGTCGGCCGCGCATCAGACCGCATCCCCAGAAGGCGCTCCATCAACATCGACTGAACCCGCATTTCAATCTGACGCCCGGCCCCATCCATCAAACGCGAGCGCGCGAGTT
>NZ_PYIB01000036.1:0-76116 GCF_009129705.1 Roseobacter sp. TSBP12 | reverse complement strand
ACCTACTGATTACAAATCAGTTGCTCTACCAGCTGAGCTATAGGGGCACACGGCGCTCATTTAAGCGTTGGGTTTCGCGGGTGCAAGCGATTTGTGACGGAAAATTCGCTGACACGCCCCGTCAGGTCAAATCGGCGGCATTTTCTGAGCGGGCCATGAGGATCACCGCCAGCAAACTCACGGAAATCACCAAAAGGGCTGCTGGCGAGGCTTCTTCGAGATGTTCGAGCGAAGCCTTTTCAAACACACGGGTGGCGAGCGTGTTGTAGTTGAACGGGCGCAGCAGCAGCGTGGCGGGGAGTTCCTTGACGCAATCGACAAAGACCAACAAAAGCGCTGTGCCGACAGAGCTGCGGATCAGTGGCACATAGACCCGGCGCAACGTCCCGCCGAGGGTTTGGCCCAGCGAACGTGCCGCCATCGGCAGGGAGGGTGCAACCCGCCCCATGGCCGCGTCGGTGGCGCCTTGGGCGATGGCGAAAAACCGCACCATATAGGCCAACACGATGGCAAAGGCGGAGCCGGTGAGCAACAGGCCGACATCGCGCCCGGTCATCGTCTCGATCGCATCGGCGACGATATTGTCCAGGCCCGCGAGCGGGATCAGGATGCCAATGCCCAAAACAGCACCAGGGGCGGCATAACCCAGCGTGGTCAAAGGCAGGATCATCCGCGGCAATTTGCGCCCGGTCATGCGCACGCCGTAGACCATGAACAGCGCCGCAAGCACGGTCAAAACCGCCGCAGACCCGGCCACGACCAAGGTGTTTTTGAGCGCGATCAAAAGCCCCGGGGCCAGCCATTGATCCGGCTCGCCCAACGCGTGATAGCCCATGACGGACACAGGCAACACAAAACCGATCAGGAACGGCACAGCGCATAACAACGTCGCCAAAAGCCCCTGCCAACCAACCAGTTGAATCTGAGAAATCGGACGGGGATGGCGCGCACCGGAATGAAACCGCGCCCGCCCGCGCGAGGTTTTTTCAAGACCGACCAAAAGGAACACCACAACCAACACCACCGAAGCGATTTGCGCCGCACCGCCCGCGTTGCCGCCCTCAAGCCATGTGGAGAAAATGCCGGTGGTCAGCGTCTGGACCGAGAAATAATTCACCGTGCCGTAGTCTGAGACCGTTTCCATCATCACAATCGCCGTGCCCGCCGCAATGGCCGGGCGTGCCAAGGGCAAGCCAACGCGGAAAAACCGCGCGAAAGGCCCCGCCCCCAGCGCGCGCGCGGTTTCATAAACCGAGCCGGATTGTTCGCGAAAAGCGGCACGCGCCATAAGAAAGACATAGGGGGACAAAGCGGCGGCCAGAACGATGATGGCGGAGCCCAAAGAGCGGATCTCCGGCACCCAATAGTCGCGCGCGCTCTGCCAACCAAAGATGTCACGCATCAGGGTTTGAACCGGCCCTGCATATTCAAAGAAATCGACCAACGCATAGGCACCGACATAGGCCGGGATCGCCAAGGGCAACAACAACAACCACTCAAGCGCGCGCGAGCCGGGGAAGCGATACATGGTGACCAGCCACGCCGCCCCCGTCCCCACAGCCCCCGCCAAAGCAGCCACACCAAAGGCCAACCATGCCGTCGTTGCCAGATAGCGTGGCAAGGTCGTGGCCAACAGATGCGGCCAGATATTGTCACTGGGATGAAAGGCGATCCAGATCACGGCCATAAGCGGCATCAACACCACGGCGGCAATCACAAAGGCCCCCACCGACCAGGGTGAAACCTTGGACACACGGGTGAGCGCGCCATGCCGAGGCTCAGGTCGAGGCTCGGGCTGAGCCTCGGAACAGGGGGGGAGTTGCGGCGGAAACTGAGTCATTTGGTCGGTCATTCCGGAGCCATAAGCGAAATCGGTTTCCCTGTCCAGAAAACTGCCTATATTGGGACACGTCTCAAACACCGCCACAGAGCGGTGACAGAGGGGCACTGTTGCACCATGGCCAAACCGGGGGCCAAACCGGGGGGCCAATCCGGGCGGCTGTGGAAAGGCACTCGATCAGAGCAGAACAGGAAAGCAGCCAAACCCATGATTATCTCCATCCATATCGGGGCACATAGCACCAATGGGGCGCAACTCATGCGCGGGCTGTTGAAAAACAAAGCCGTTTTGGCCGATCATGGCGTTGCCGTGCCGAACCCGTCGCTCTACCGCGACGTGCTCCCCGACGTGATGCGCAAGGTCAAAAGTGCCCGCGCCACGCCCGAGACTCAGGAGATGTTGCTCGACCAGATGCTTGAAAGCGATGACTGTACCCGGCTGGTGTTGAGCTATGAGGATGTGATTTGCCTGCCCGCCTTTATCTTTGACAAGGGCAGATTGTACACAAAGGCCAGTTTCAAATTGCCTTGGCTGTGCAATGTCTTTGCCGATCATGAGGTCGAATTCTTTATCGGCCTGCGCAATCCGGCGACGTTTATCCCCGCCGCATTCAGCCAATGCGGCCCCAATCTGACTTATGAAAGCTTTATCGACACTACCGATCTTGAGAGCCTGCGTTGGTCGGATGTATTGACCCTGATCCGCAAATCCTGCCCGAATGCCGCGGTCACCTGTTTCGCCTATGAGGACACACCGCTGACCTGGGCACAGATCATGCGGGACATCGCCGGGATCGGGCCGATGGTGCCGATCTCAGGCGGGCTTGATATTTTGGCGACGATCATGAAACGCGAGGGCATGAAACGCCTGCGCACCTATCTCAACACCCATCGACCGCAAAACGAAGTGCAACGGCGGCGGATTTTGACGGCTTTTCTCGACAAATACGTCGACGAAGACGCGCTTGAGGAAGAAATTGATCTGCCGGGTTGGGATGAGGCTTTGATCGAACGTCTGACGGAGCTTTACGAGGACGATCTCGATCTGATCGAAACGATGGAAGGCGTGCATTTTATCGCCCCCTGACGCAACGCGTGACACACTATGACGCAACGCTGCCCAAGCGAGGTGTCAACCAGCCGCCAGATGCACCGCAATCAACCCCTCCAGACCGCTGACCGGGTGCGCCCTGACCCACCGCGCCACACGGCACCCGGCCTTGCCATAAAACACCGCCTCGCGCGCGCCATCTGAGTGGCGCCACTCCGCCGCCGTTTGCGGCAAAGCCCCCGCCCCCGGATCACAGCTCAACGGGTTCAAATCAAAACGCGGATCGCGCGACACATAGGTGGCGATGCCCTCGTCCACCCAAGCCGGGAAATACCGCATAGCGCGCACGCCAATCTGGCGGTGCAGCGCCACATGGGCCAATTCATGGGCAATGATTTCCGTGTCATGCCCGCTCGGGCCCAGATAAAACAACTGCGCACCATAGGTCAGGGCACGGGTTTGGTGCCCGCCCATGACGGTGTTGCAGGTCTGGGTGTAACACAGGAAAATACGCGGGCGTTTTTCGACCGCCATCGGTCCAAACGCCGCACTCACCCGCGCTTCGGCCAAGCTCAAACGGCGCAGGATCTCCTGATCCGCCGCCGGGGTATTGGCCTCGCTGAACACATTTGGGCCAATGGTTTGAAAGCCAAAACATCCGGGGCAAAACGCGGCGAGAACCGGCGTAAAGCCAAGCGCCAAAAGCCCAATCCCAAAGCCCGCACTCAATGCGATCAGAGACAGGACAAGCCGTTGGCCCCAGCGCCGGGTCACAAAACCACGCCTCAGCTCATGCCCAGCGCTTCTTTATACATGTCGAGAATGGCCTCTTCTTCGGCGATTTCATCCGAGGATTTCTTGCGCAAAGCAATGATTTTACGCATCACTTTGGTGTCGTAACCACGGCCTTTGGCCTCGGCCATCACCTCTTTTTGTTGATCGGCAATGTCCTTTTTCTCCATTTCAAGACGCTCAAAGCGTTCGATGAACTGGCGCAGCTCCTCTGCCGTGACACGGTAAGAGCTGTCGGGGCCGGGGGTATATTCGTCGTCCATCATGTCGGGACCTTCCTGATGCGCAAATGTCGAAATGAGCCTGATCCCTACCCGCCCGGATGCCCCAAAGCAAGCCTTCGGATCATGCAAAGCGGCGCTCTTTTGCCACCTCAGACTTGCCTCATGTCACCGAAGCCGCTAGGCGAAAGCCACGAGAGTTTTGGACAGATAAAGGAGAGTCAGATGGAGTGGTTGATTTGGACCGGCGCAGCCCTTGCGCTTTCGGGCGTGGCGCTGTTGATCTATTGCATCATCGCGGCTTTGAAGGCCAAAAAACTCGGCGGCACTGACGAAGACATCCGCGCGCGCCTGCAAAAAGTCGTGGCGCTGAATCTTATCGCCTTGATGATTTCCGCCATTGGTCTGGGTGCGGTGACGATTGGCATCATTTTAGGCTGACCCGCGACACGAGCGCGGCCCTGCGACGCAGAGCATCGCACAGCCACAGCGAGTCGCAATCCCCACCCCATCCCCAACCAAAACGCTGCATCTGCGCGCATTCTTTTGCCATAATTCTTAGCGTGCCGTCACCAAAACGCTGACGGAACGCACATCGTTTCGCCATTGGCGACAGTCCGCGTATCTCCCAGAGAATTTCTTTTGATCGCCGCCAAAACACCCTATTTGGATAACAGATCGTTAACCAAATTCACGCCTTCTGATCTCACGCAGCCAATCGCACAATCGGGCGGGGTCGCGAGGCAGACAGGCGCGTTGTGGTGAGCGAAAAAGACCATGACGCAGAGGCAATGGACCGGCGAGACAACCGGCCAAACCAGCGACGCAAGGAGAGAACCGCACGATGGACGATCTGGAGACTGACCTGCAAAAGGCCGTGGCGGATTTAGAAGACATCTCCGATTTTTCGCGCGCAGAATGGTGCGACGCGATTGAAGATCTGTCCGAAGAGCTCGGCTATTATCAGCCGCTCGGCTCCGATTTCTCGGCTGCGTTCTTGGATGAAAAACCTCGACTCTTGGTGTGTTTTGACACCTATGAACGCGCAACAGAGCGCACCGATCTGGGCTACCCGCACGGGATGATGCTGGCCGCTCATCACGGTTGGTCCACCCTCACCCTGATCGCCCATGGCCCCGACCCCAAAAACGTCTGGTTCCGCGCGCCTGAAATCACCCGCTATTTCGACCGTCTCGTCGACGAAGGCTTTTTTGAGGATTTCGATCAGGTGGTGTTTTACGGTGCCGGGGCCTGTGGTTACGCCGCAGCCGCCTATTCCGTAGTTGCCCCCGGCGCGACCGTGATCGCCATTGCGCCCCAAGCCACACTGGATGGCCGTCTGGCGTCCTGGGATCATCGTTTCCCGGCCACTCGGCGGATGGATTTCACCTCCCGCTATGGCTTTGCCCCAAATATGGTTGATGGTGCAGATCGGGTGTTTATCCTGTATGATCCAAAGATCGAACTGGACGCAATACACGCCGCCCTGTTTCATCAACCGCATGTCAGCCGCGTCCCCTGCCGCCTGTTTGGGACCGACCCGGAATTTGAAATGATGGAAATGGGGGCTCTGGCGCCGATCCTTGTGGCCGCGATGCAGGGCACTCTCGATCAACGCCGGATGACACAGGCGTTGCGCATGCGGCGCGAACATTTGGGCTATTTGCGGCGGCTCTTGGGCGAATTGGCCCCAGACAATCGCCCGATGCAAACCGCGCTTTTATGCCGCCATGTTGTCAAAACCCGCCCCGGCGCGCGCCGGTTCCGCCGTGCGTTGCAAACTGCGACATCCGCTTTGGAAGAGAAAGGCGTGACATTGCCGTGGGAAAAAGAGGCTGAGGGGCTGGGCGCCTAGCCCTACGCCTATCCCAACCCGCCCTCGTCTTCGACAAACCGCACCGCCTCGGCCACGCCCAAACCGTTGCGCATCGAGGCCATGATATAAGGCCGCCCGCCACGCGCGCGTTTGGTGTCTGCCTCCAAAAGTGCCGGATCGACGCCGACATAGGGGGCAAGATCGACCTTGTTCACGACCAATAAATCAGACCGCGTCACCCCCGGTCCACGTTTGCGTGGGATGTCCTGTCCAGCGGCGGTGTCGATCACATAGATCGTCAAATCCGCGAGTTCCGGCGAAAAGGTCGCGGCCAGATTGTCGCCGCCGCTTTCAATCAAAATCACATCGAGATCTGGAAACGCCGCATTCAAATCCGCCACGGCGGCCAAGTTGATCGAGGCATCTTCGCGAATTGCCGTATGCGGGCAACCGCCGGTTTCCACGCCGCGAATGCGTTCCATCGGCAAGATTTGTTGCCGCATCAACGCCTCCGCATCCTCGCGGGTGTAGATGTCATTTGTGATCACCGCGACCGAGTAAGTCTCTGACAAAGCCTTGGCCAAAGCCCCGGTCAATGTGGTTTTGCCCGCGCCCACGGGGCCGCCGATTCCAACGCGCAAAGGTCCGTTTGGGGATGCCATCGTCTGTCTCCTGTTGATCTTGAGTGGTGATCCTGATGGGCTCTCAGGTTTTAAAAATACGCACATCCATATCTTCGTGTCGCGCCGCCATCAGATCGCCGGCAAAAGCCCCGGTCGTCAACCCCGCCTCCGTCGCGGCCAAAGCCTCTTCGGCCACTTGCGCGATCATGCTGTGCAGGTTTGACAAAACCGTCTGCCCCACCGCCTGCCCCAAAGGGACAAAGCGCACGGCGGCGGACACAAGATTGGAGGTAAAGCTATGAAGATAAAGTGAAATCACCGTTTTGACAGGCAAATCAAGCGCGCGCGCCGCCCCCCCCACCGCCACCGGCAAAGCCCGTGCCGGGGCCTGGGAGCCGCCCATCTGCGCCACGGTTCTGGCAAAGGCCGCGCCCTGTTCATAGGTTTCGTGCCAGCGCTCGCGCGTGCCAGCCAAAGCCTCTGCCAGTGCCGCCATCTCCTCCACATCCGCGCCCTGCACCACCATCGACAACAGCCAGGCGTCAACCCGGCCACCGCCCTTTTGCAGCGTCAGCGTTAACCATGTCTCAAGGCTTGCGCCATCGCTCACCACTCCCTCCGTGACCGCCAATTCCAGCGCATGGGAATAGGCGAAAGAGCCCAGCGGAAACGCCGGTGAGAGCCATTGGGTCAGGGTGAGCAGGCTTTGGTCAGTCATGGGGGTGATCGTGGGAATGGTCGTGGGCATGCTCGTGGTGGTGATCATGGTTATGCGTATGGGGGTGGTCATGGCCGTGGTCGCCGTGCACATGCCCCATATGTTCATGCCCCCCATGCTCATGCCCCATGGTGCGACCATGACCATAGGCCCCGCCTTCCGGGCTAAACGGCGCAATAATGTCGTGCACCTCTGCCCCCAACTGTTCCAACATCGCCTTCAGCACCGGGTCGCGTTGAATGATCAAACGATCCGGCGCGATTTCGCAAGGCGTATGGCGGTTGCCAATGTGCCACGCGTAGCGCGTCACCGTATCCCCGGTGATGGCCAAAAGCGCCTCTTCAGCGGCCACCACTCCGATGACCCGTCCGTCCTCAAGCCGGATACCATCGCCAGCCTGCAACGAAATGGTCTGCGGCAGATCGAGAAAAATCGCCTCCCCTGCCGCTGTCATCAGCTTTTTGCGGCGCACCAACCGTTGATCATAGGTTAACGCAACCGTGTCGCTGACGGTGTCTGTGGCCCCAGAGCCGCCGCCGGGCAGCACGTCAAAGGCTTTCATCGCGCTCATTTCATACTCTCCTTCAAGAATTGGGACTTTCTTAACCGACTCGCCCCCAAATAGAGGCCAAGGAGACCCAGACCATGAGTTCTAAGCCCATATCCTTTGACCCCATAACCGTTGTGACGCCATGACTTTGCCTCCCCATGATCATCCCGCTTTAGAGGCCGTGGACGAATTGGCCACTGTGCGCGCGCATATCGAACGCCTCCGCAACCGCGAGGCGGAGCTTTGCGACGAAATCCGCAGTTTTGCCACACAGACCGGCGGGATGCGCGTCTGTGGCACCTCCCGCGATGCCGTGATCGAACAGCGCCGCCCGCGCCGGGTTGATCTTGGAAAATTGCCGAAAGAGGTGTTTCTCGATCCAAGCCTTCTCATCGAGCAGGCTGAAACCGTTGTGTTGATCTGGCCGAAAACAACAGCCGCCGCTGTGCCCTCTGCCCTCCCCGCGCCGGTCTCACACCTGGACCCCGCCCTCACCGACACCCCGGAGGCGCGCCCCTCTGATGGGCCTGTCGATGTGCCCCCTGAGCAAAGGGCCGACTCCATGGATTTTCCCGAGATCACAGATGATCTGCCGCAAGAACAGGTTTTCAAGACCGAGGAGATGGACGTCGGGTTCGGAGGTTTGGAGGAAACCTCGGATGATCGCCTCATTGATGATCGCCTCATTGAAGTCAGCATTGCATCAGAACCCGCGACGACAGCCAGAGGCTCTGTGACACCTTCCCCCACCGAAATGCGCACCATCGGGGCGCCCGTGAATGAAGGGGACCCGATCGGTGACATGCTGGACCTCAGCGACAGATTTGAAGCGGTCGACAGCCCTGAAGACATCAATGTCGCAGCACCTGACCTCCCCCCTTTTGCGCGCGACGCACCTGCCCCCCGACCAGAGGAGAAGATCACCGTCACCAGCGAAGATCCATTTGGCCTCAAAGACGCGCCCCAAACGCCGAGCCCCCCAACATACCTGGATGTAACGGCGGATGGAGCCCCCGAATGTGAGACCCCGCGCGATCTGCGTCCCACGACCCATGCGCATCTGCAACCTATGGCCGGTCTGCACGAAGAAGAGATCGCACAGGCCCTTGCGGATGCCGACGCGCCGCTTGATCCGGTGACCTTGTCCGAAGCGCTGAGCGAGGCCCAAAGGCTTGAAACCGAAATGGATTTACAGGTGGAGCTTGGCAAATTTGATCTGAGTGACGACCTGCCCGCCGCCTTCGCCACATCCCGCGCGATCTCGGGCGGTTGACCCGAGCGCAATATCCCGCCCAACCACGCCATGATGAATCCAGAAGGAGACACACGATGTTCATGACCCGATCCCCGGCCGACGAACTGGCCAATATACGCGCCAAAATCGCCGAATTGCGCGCCCGCGAAACCGCGCTGGAGGCGCGCTTTATCGAGATGAACGACACTGGCCGCTTTGTCGGATTTTCCTACGATGTCGTGGTGTCGCGCACCGCCTATCAAGTGTTCGATATTTCCAAGCTGCCGGACAGCATCCTCAACGACAACCGCTTTTACGCGACCAAACACGTCACCTCGATCCGCACCGAACCGCGCGATGAGGCCGACGCCTTCATGCTGCCGCAAACCGCGAGCGAGGAGTTTGACGTGATCGAACACCATTAAAGTATCGGCCCTGAGATCGATCCAAACACGCCCTTCAAAACAGAAAATAGCGCTGCGCCATCGGCAATTCAGAGGCGGGTTCACAGGTCAACAACTCCCCATCAGCGCGCACCTCGTATGTTTCCGGGTTCACGTCGATCTTGGGCGTCGCCGTGTTCATCACCATCGACGACTTACCAATCTTGCGGGTGTTCTCCACCGCCACGGTTTGTTTGTGCAGACCCAAAGAGGCGCTGATGCCTTCGGCCTGAGCGGCGGCAGAGACGAACAACACGGCGGAATGTTCCACCGCGCGCCCCATGGCGCCAAACATCGGGCGGGTATAGACGGGCTGCGGCGTTGGGATTGAGGCATTCGGATCGCCCATTTGCGCCACGGCAATTGAGCCGCCCAAAAGCACCATCTCCGGTTTCACACCAAAGAACGCCGGTGACCACATCACCAAATCGGCGCGTTTGCCGACCTCGATCGACCCAATCTCGCGGCTCATCCCATGGGCAATGGCCGGGTTGATCGTATATTTCGCAATATAGCGCTTCACCCGAACGTTGTCATTGTCGCCCGTCTCGTCCGACAAGCGACCGCGTTGTTTCTTCATCTTATCCGCCGTTTGCCAGGTGCGGATCAAGACTTCGCCCACTCGCCCCATCGCCTGACTGTCGGAGGCGATGATCGAAAACGCGCCCATATCATGCAGGATGTCTTCGGCGGCGATGGTTTCTTTGCGAATGCGCGATTCAGCAAAAGCCACATCTTCGGGAATGGATTTGTCGAGGTGGTGACAGACCATGAGCATGTCGAGATGCTCTTCCAACGTGTTGACCGTGTAGGGCCGTGTCGGGTTGGTGGAGGACGGGATCACATGCTCCTCCCCCACCACTTTGATGATGTCGGGGGCGTGCCCCCCGCCCGCGCCTTCGGTGTGAAACGCGTGGATTGTACGGCCTTTCATCGCCTTGACCGTATTCTCGACAAAGCCGGATTCGTTCAATGTATCCGTGTGGATCATCACCTGAACGTCCATGTCATCGGCCACGGACAGACAGCAATCAATCGCACCGGGCGCGGTGCCCCAATCCTCGTGCAGCTTCAGCGCCGCCGCGCCCGCTTTGACCATTTCGACCAACGCCTGCGGTTGGCTCGCGTTGCCCTTACCCGCCAATGCGATGTTCATCGGCACACCGTCCAGCGCCTGCAACATCCGACCGATATGCCACGGACCGGGGGTACAGGTGGTGGCCAAAGTGCCATGCGCCGGCCCTGTGCCGCCGCCCAACATCGTGGTCAGGCCAGAATGCAGCGCATCTTCAATCTGTTGCGGACAAATAAAATGGATGTGGCTGTCAAAGCCGCCCGCCGTGATGATCCGGCCTTCGCCCGCGATCACCTCGGTCCCGGGTCCGACGATGATGTCAACATTCGGCTGGGTGTCGGGGTTCCCGGCCTTACCGATCCCGGCGATGCGCCCGCTTTTGAGACCGATGTCGGCCTTGAAAATCCCGGTCACATCCAAAATCAACGCGTTGGTGATCACCGTGTCAACGGCCCCTTGGGCGCGCGACAATTGCGACTGTCCCATGCCATCGCGGATCACTTTGCCACCGCCAAATTTGACCTCTTCGCCATAAGGGCCCGTCAGGTCGCGCTCGACCTCGATGATCAAATCCGTGTCGGCCAACCGAACCTTGTCGCCCGTGGTGGGGCCAAACATATCGGCATAAGTCGCGCGGGAAATTTTTGCAGGCATCTCGGTCCCTCTCAGTACGTCTGATAGGCAGAGCGCATCTCGTCCGTGCGCTGCCGTGTTAAACTTGCCAAACAACTGCTCATGATCAGCGGCTGGATCGACCCGCCCTCATAGAGCACCGCCTCCGCCTCACAGGCAGCGTCCCGATAGGGAATCCACGCCCGTTGCGCGGTCCTCAACGCATCAGCAGCGGTTTGGCCATAGCCTTTGGCGCGATCCATGGCCCATGCGTAGGTCTCATTAAGCTCCACATCCGCAGCTTGATAATCCTGATAGGAACAGATGTTCATGTCGGTTTGCGTCATTGCATTGTCGCAATCCACCTGCGGCTCTTCCGCCAAGGCAGGTCCGCAAAACGCAATCAGTATCAGAGCTTTACGGATCACAACGCACCCATCACTTGCTGATTGAAGCCGTAGACTTCGCGCTTGCCAGACAGCGGCACAAGGCTGACTTCGCGGGTTTGACCCGGCTCGAACCGCACCGCCGTGCCCGCCGCAATGTCGAGCCGCTTGCCGCGTGCGGCGTCGCGGTCAAAGGACAGCGCGGCGTTGGTCTCATAGAAATGGTAATGTGAGCCGACCTGCACCGGGCGATCGCCGGTGTTGGAGACCTCAAGCACGGTCACCTCAGCGCCCGCGTTCAACTCGATGTCGCCCTCAGCAATGAAATACTCACCTGGAATCATGACGGTCTCCTTAACGAATGGGGTGATGGACGGTGACCAATTTGGTGCCATCCGGGAAAGTCGCCTCGACTTGCACCTCGGGGATCATCTCGGCGATGCCCTCCATACACATGTCTTTGGTCACGACATGTGCCGCAGATTGCATCAGTTCGGACACCATTTTGCCGTCCCGCGCGCCTTCGACGACGAAATCGGTGATCAACGCGATGGCCTCGGGATGGTTCAGCTTCACGCCCCGCGCAAGGCGCCCACGCGCCACCATCGCGGCCAAAGAGATCAATAGTTTGTCCTTTTCCCTCGGGGTCAGGTTCATGGTCGTCCCTCGTTTGATTCAAGTCACATTTGCCAGACGCGCGGCAGGTCCACACCTCTGATCTGCTTCAAAACCCGCGCAACATAGCGCCTCAGCGGATAGCCATCCGGCGCCATCGCTCGGATCACAAGTTTGCCGTTCCAGCCCGACACCCCGGCGCTCACGCCCTCTTGCGCCGTCTGTTTGACCAGATCGGCCAAGGCTTCGGCACCCGGCGCGAACATCCCAATGGTCGCTACCGCGCGCGCCCCGCCGAGCGTCACCGCATGATCGCGCGCGGCCAAAAGGGCGGCGTCGATCTCGAGCGGTTCCAAAAACTCAAGCCGCCCATTGCGGCGGATTTCGCGACGGTCCCGCAGATGCAGCGTTTGCAGCGTCTCACCCATGGCAGCACGGCCAAAGATCAGCGACTCGACAGAGACAAACCGTGCGTCCCCGACGATCTCGGCACAAGTGCGTCGATTGAGACGCGCATTTTCAAACAAGATGGTTTCCTGCGGCAACCAATCGAGCCGCGCCCCCGCCCCGGCAATCAGGCGCACAGAGACATCGGCATCCGCACCATGGGCAACAGAGGCATAGGCGCGCTCGGCGGTTTGTGTGGTGCCAACAAGCGCCGCGCCCGCCTCAACCTCAAGCGTGTAATCCAACTGATCCCCGGCGGTTAACCCACCGGATGTATTGAGAAAAACCACCTCTGGCACTTTGGTGTGCACCCGCGGCAACATTGCTTTTGCGGAGCCGGATTGGTGCAAATCCTTCAACCCATTCATGCCCATGACCACAAGCGCACGCCCACGCACACGCTGCATGGTTGGCACCGCGGTTTGGGGCGGGGTTTGAAGTGAGGTATCGAGCATCCAAGTCTCCAAGTCGTCACCACGCTAGCCTTGGCCCGGCAGAGGCTTCAATCCCGGAGCCGCCCGATTGTACACAATCGCCGCGAAAACTGACCATCCGCTTAAAAAATAAGCACAAACTGCCATCTGGTGCTTTGTGCCGGAACGCGGTAATTCAGGGGCATGATCGATACACTCACCCTCCGCCGCCCCGACGATTGGCATTTGCATCTGCGCGATGGCGCGATGCTCAACGCCATTTTGCCCGAAACCACACGTCATTTTGCCCGCGCAATCGTGATGCCGAACCTTGTGCCCCCCGTGGTCACCGGCGACGATGCAGCCGCCTACCGCGAGCGCATCCTCAAAGCGAACCCGCGCAAAGGTCAGTTTGAGCCGTTGATGACGCTCTATTTGACCGAGCAAACAGACCCTGAAGACGTGGCCATGGCCCATGCCAGCGGCTTGGTGAAAGCGGTGAAATTATATCCGGCGGGGGCGACGACCAATTCGGCCTCGGGTGTCACGAATTTTGAAAACGTGCGCGCCGTGTTGGAAAAAATGGCCGAGATCGGCCTGCCGCTGTGTATCCATGGCGAGGTGGTGACACCAGACGTGGATATTTTTGATCGT
This sequence comes from Roseobacter sp. TSBP12, assembly GCF_009129705.1. Taxonomy (NCBI): domain Bacteria; kingdom Pseudomonadati; phylum Pseudomonadota; class Alphaproteobacteria; order Rhodobacterales; family Roseobacteraceae; genus Roseobacter; species Roseobacter sp. TSBP12. The sequence continues at coordinate 62,627 of NZ_PYIB01000036.1, read as the reverse complement.
GAAAAAGTGTTCATCGACACCGTGCTCGACCCGATCCGCCGCACCACCCCCGGCCTCAAAGTGGTCATGGAGCATATCACCACGAAGGACGGCGTCGATTACGCCCGTTCTGTGGATGAGGGTCTGGGCGCGACGATCACCACGCATCACCTTGTGATCAACCGCAACCACATCCTCGTGGGCGGGATCAAACCGCATTATTATTGCCTGCCCGTGGCCAAACGTGAAACGCATCGTTTGGCTTTGGTGGAGGCGGCGACCTCTGGCGACAAACAGTTCTTTTTGGGCACCGATTCCGCACCGCATTTGGACGGGGCGAAAGAGACCGCATGTGGGTGTGCGGGATGTTTCACCGCCACGAACACCATGTCAATCCTCGCCGAAGTGTTTGAAAAAGAGGGGAAACTGGACGCCCTCGAAGCTTTCACCTCGATCAACGGGCCGACATTCTATGGCCTGCCGCTCAATGAGGCAACGATCACGCTGCGCCGGGGCAATCCGGTCCGCTACCCCGCCAAAATCGACACCGAAAACGGTCCCGTGACCGTATTTGACCCGCAAATGCCGCTCCATTGGAGCGTCGAGGCCTAAGACGAAAGAGACCGCCAGATGATCCCCTCCTCCTTTCCTGACGAGACCGAAATCGCCCGTTTGACGGCGCGGATGTTGTTGGAAATCAAGGCCGTGCATTTCAATGCGCGCGAGCCCTTCACACTGGCCTCCGGCCTGCCCAGCCCGACCTATATCGACTGTCGCAAGCTGATCTCTTACCCGCGCATTCGCTCGACCTTGATGGATTTCCTCTCGGTTTCCGTCATGCGCGAGGCCGGATTTGAGGCGTTTGACAATATCGCGGGCGGCGAAACGGCGGGCATTCCCTTTGCCGCGATGGTGGCCGAACGTTTGGCCCTGCCGATGACCTATGTGCGCAAAAAGCCCAAAGGCTATGGCCGCAATGCCCGGATCGAAGGGCAAATGTCCGAAGGCGAACGGGTGTTGTTGGTCGAGGATTTGACCACAGATGGCGGATCGAAATTGTCTTTCGTGGATGCAATCCGCGAGACGGGCGCGACTTGCGGCTGGACGGCGGTGATTTTTTACTACGGGATTTTCCCGGAGACGGAAAAGACGCTGGGCGATCATGGCGTGAAGCTCATCAGCCTGTGTACATGGTGGGATGTTTTGGCCGAAGCCAAACGCCAACGCGCCTTTGACGCAGAAACGCTCGCAGAGGTGGAGAAATTCCTCAACGCCCCACGCGAGTGGCAAGAGGCCAATAAAAAGGCATAAAGCGGCGAAAATCCGCGCCCGAAATTTGTGCGTCGCCCTTCGGGGCGGCGTTTTTCTTTGTAAACAGCCGAGTTAGCTCGCCAAGTGCATCTGTGACCCAGTTATCCACACGTTATACATTTTGAAACCCGGCGCGCGGGCGGCTATGAAATCCAAACCCGCGAGCAACACGCGACTCGCAGGATCATAAAGAGGGCCAGCCGGATGAATGACATCGCCACACTTCAGGATGCGCGCAGCGACAAAACGGACGCGGCAACACCGTCGGTGATCACCTCCTATGCGGGTGCTGTGCCCCACAACATCGAGGCCGAACAGCAACTTCTGGGCGCGCTTTTGACCAACAACGACGTGTTCGACAAAATCGCTTCGATCATCTCGCCCGACCATTTTTTCGACCCGGTGCACAAAGACATTTACGAGAAGGCTCAGGAGCGCATTCAAAAGAATATGCTCGCCTCTCCGGTGACGTTGAAAGCCTATATGGAGGACCATGAAGGCCTCAAAGAGTTGGGCGGCCCGGCCTATTTGGCGCGTCTGGCGGCGAGTGCCATTTCGACCTATGCAGTGCGTGATTACGCCCAGTTGATCTATGATCTGTTCCTGCGCCGACAGTTGATTGAGCTTGGCAATGAGATTGCGGGTTCTGCCGCCTCCGGCTCCGACATCCGCGATCCGGGCGAACAAATCGTGGCCGCCGAACAGCGGCTCTACACGCTGGCCGAGCAGGGCAAGGGCGAAACGGGCTTCACCTCCTTCCTCTCCGCCGTCACCCAAGCCGTGCTCAACGCGAACGCCGCCTATGAGCGCGGTGGCGGCATGGCGGGGATTCAGACCCACCTCAACGATCTCGACAAAAAGATGGGCGGCTTGCACAAATCCGACCTCATCATTCTGGCTGGACGTCCGTCGATGGGCAAAACCTCGCTGGCCACCAACATCGCGTTTAACATCGCCAAGGCCTATAAAAAGGGCACGCTGCCGGATGGCCGCACGGGCGCGGTCGAAGGCGGGGTTGTTGGGTTCTATTCGCTTGAGATGAGCGCCGAACAGCTGGCGGCGCGGATTTTGGCCGAGGCCTCCGAGATTTCGTCGCATAAAATTCGCCAGGGCGACATGACCGAGGATCAGTTTCGCCGCTTTGTCGAGGCCGCCAAAACGCTTGAGACCTGCCCGCTTTATATCGACGACACCCCGGCCATTCCGATTTCGCAATTGGCGGCGCGCGCCCGGCGGCTGCAGCGCACACATGGGTTGGACCTGTTGATCATCGACTATTTGCAACTGGTGCGCGGCACCGCACGCAGCCAAGGCAACCGGGTGCAGGAGATCGGCGAGATTTCCATGGGCCTCAAAGCCATCGCCAAAGAACTCAACATCCCGGTGATCGCGCTGTCGCAGCTCAGCCGGACGGTGGAGAGCCGTGATGACAAACGACCGCAGCTTTCGGATTTGCGTGAATCCGGTTCGATCGAGCAAGACGCCGATGTGGTGATGTTTGTCTATCGCGGCGAATATTACAAAGAGCGCGAAAAGCCCGAAGAGCATGACATGGAGGCCACGACACGCTGGGTCGAGGATATGGAACGGCTGCACGGCAAGGCCGAAGTCATCCTTGGCAAACAACGTCACGGTCCGATTGGCACGGTGGAACTGAGCTTTGAGGCGGAATTCACCCGCTTTGGCAACCTTGTTCAGCCTTGGCAACAAAACGAACCCGAATACTAAGACCCATTACATAAGGACATCGGACCCGCCCCCGGCGTGTTTTGAGCTTGCGTCTGGTTTTACGCTTGCACAGAGGCGCGTGGAGGGTCAAAAAACGCCATGGCTACATCTGTTTTACATATTGATCTCACGGCTCTGACCGACAATTGGCGGGCGCTGGATCGTTTGACCGCCCCTTCTGTGGAAACCGCCGCCGTGATCAAAGCGGACGCTTACGGGCTTGGCGTGGCCAAGGTCGGGCGGGCGCTGGTCAAAGCGGGCGTGAAAAAGTTTTTCGTGGCCGCCGCCGAAGAGGGTGTGGCCCTGCGCGCGGCCATCGGTCCCTCGCCCTGGATCGGCGTATTTGGTGGTCATATGGCCGGTGACACCGACATGATCGCGGATATGCATCTTGTGCCGATGCTCAATTCCCTGGATCAAATCACCCGCCATTTCGAAGCCCTCCCCGGCGCACCCTTCGGCATTCAACTCGACACCGGGATGAACCGTCTGGGCCTTGAGGCGCCCGAATGGGAGGCGGTCAAAGACCTGGTGATCAAAGCCCGCCCCGATCTGATCATGTCGCATCTGGCCTGTGCCGATGAGCCGGACCACCCGATGAATGCGCACCAATTGGCGACCTTCCGCGAGATGACCGAGGGCTTGACCGTGCCGCGCGCCTTGTCGGCCACGGGCGGTATTTTGCTTGGGCCGGACTATCATTTCGATCTGGTGCGTCCGGGCATCGGCCTTTACGGCGGCTTGCCCTATGAGGACAGCAAAGCCGTGGTGCGCCTCGAATGCCCCGTGATCCAGACCCGTGATGTCGCGCCCAATGAAACCGTCGGCTATTCCAACACATGGACCGCCGAGGCCCCCACCCGGATCGCCACGATTTCCGCCGGTTACGCCGATGGTATTTCGCGCAAAATCTCCAACGCTGCGGTGCTGTTTGACGGCGACACCCCCTGCCCGTTGGTCGGCCGGGTGTCGATGGATTTGATCACGGTGGACATCACCCATCTGGACCATGTGCCCAAATCGCTTGATCTCTTGTGCGCGCATCAAACGGTCGATGATCTGGCCGATGTGGCGGGCACGATCGGCTATGAAATCCTGACCTCTTTGGGCGGACGCTATCTGCGGCGGTATATTGGATGAGCACCACGCGCGCGGCCAATCCTATCTTGCACCTGCTGGCCCGTTTGGGGGCTGCGGTGTTGGGGACGTTTGCCGCCGTCGGCCGCTTGACGCTGTTCACGCTCTCGACCTTTCGCCACATCCTCACGCCGCCGTTCTACAGCCGCGAATTCTTTCACGCCTTGATGAATGTCGGCTATCTGTCCTTGCCCGTTGTCGGCCTGACCGCGCTGTTTACGGGGGGGGCTTTGGCGTTGCAAATCTATGCCGGTGGCGCGCGGTTTTCGGCCGAACAGGTGGTGCCGCAAATCGTCGCCTTGGGCGTGGTCCGCGAACTCGGCCCGGTGATGGTCGGACTGATGATGGCCGCACGGGTCACCTCGTCGATTGCTGCCGAAATCGCCACGATGAAAGTCACCGAACAAATCGACGCGCTGGTCACCCTCTCGACCCACCCGATGAAATATCTCACCGCCCCGCGCGTTTTGGCCGGGCTGTTGACCGTGCCGTTTCTGGTCGCAGTGGGCGACACAGTAGGGGTGTTTGGCGGCTGGTTCGTGGCGATCAAGTCGCTCGATTTCAACTCCGCCACCTACCTCAAAAACACCATAGATTTCCTTGAGATGCCCGACATCGTGTCCTCATTGGTCAAGGGCGCAGCGTTTGGCGTCATCGCCACGTTGATGGGCTGTTATTTCGGGATGAATTCGGGCCGGGGCGCACAGGGCGTAGGTCAGGCGACCAAATCCTCTGTCGTTGCCGCCGCCGTATTGATTCTGGCTGCCAACTTCCTTTTGACACAGGCGTTTTTTGCCGCATGATCACGCTCACCGACGTTCATAAATCCTTTGGCGCAAAACAGATCCTGCGCGGTGTCAACCTGACGGTGGAGCGCGGCGAAAGCTGTGTCATCATCGGCGGATCGGGCACCGGGAAATCGGTCATGCTCAAATGCATTCTGGGCCTTGTGACCCCGGACCGAGGCACGATTACGGTCGATGGCGAAGAGGTCAGCGCCAGTGGCGACCGCGATGCGTTTTTGGCCCGGTTTGGCATGTTGTTCCAAGGCGCGGCCCTGTTTGACAGCCTTCCGGTCTGGCAAAACGTCGCCTTTCGCCTGTTGCGCGGCTCGTTGAAACGGCCCCGCCATGAGGCCCGCGAGATCGCGATTGAAAAACTGCGCCGGGTCGGGTTGTCGCCCGATGTGGCCGATCAATTTCCCGCCGAGCTGTCGGGCGGGATGCAAAAACGTGTGGGCCTTGCCCGCGCCATCGCCGCCGATCCCGAGATCATTTTCTTTGACGAACCGACCACCGGATTGGACCCGATCATGGCCGGGGTGATCAATGAATTGATCCGCGAGATCGTGGTGGAAATGGGCGCGACCGCGCTGACCATCACCCATGACATGACCTCGGTGCGCGCGATCGCCGACAAGGTGGCGATGTTGCACGGCGGCAAAATCCGTTGGCACGGCCCCGTGGCGGAAATGGACACGGCAAACGACCCGTATCTCACCCAATTCATCACCGGCTCGGCGCATGGGCCGATTGAAACGGTTCGGTGAGGTTGCTCTTGTCTCGCCGCACCCAGCTTACCCTCCGCCGTCTCAATCTCTCCCTGTTGATCCTGTTCCCCGTTGCTTGGGTCGCGCCGCTGATGCGGGCGGGGTTTTTGCCGCTGTTTGGCCTCTCCGAAATTTCGGTTCTCTCTGGCATTGCGGGTCTTTGGCAGACCGACGTCTTTCTTGCCCTCATCGTTGTGCTCTTCGCCATTCTCGCCCCCATCGCCAAGGTGCTCTCCCTCGAAGCACTGATCTCGAACCGCCTCCCCGCGCGGGTCAAACCCTGGCTGTTTCACCTTGGCCGACTGGCCATGGCGGATGTGTTCTTGATCGCAATTTACATCACGGTCATCAAAGGCATCGGCGTTGGGCGGCTTGAGATCGGTTGGGGGCTTTACCTTTTTACCTTTTGTGTTTTGCTCAGTCTGGCTTTGAGTATTTTCACCACGGTAAAACCCGAAGACTTGCGCGGCGACCCCTTGAAAGACTAGAACGAAGCAAGAACGAACAGGGAGCGCCAGAATGGCCAAGGCACAAAAGAATTTCGTCTGTTCCAATTGCGGGGCGGTGACGACCAAATGGTCCGGGCGCTGTGACGGCTGTGGCGAATGGAACTCCATTTCCGAGGAAAAACCGTTGTCGGCCTCGGGTCCGGCGAAAAAGACGTTGGGTGGGCTGCGCGGCAAGGAAATCCCGCTCTCCGCCCTGTCCGACAAAGAAGCCCCGCCCAAACGCACCTCCTGCGGCCTGACCGAGTTCGACCGGGTTTTGGGCGGCGGCTTGGTGCCATCTTCGGCCATCTTGGTCGGCGGCGATCCGGGCATCGGCAAATCAACGCTTTTGCTGCAAGCGGCGGCGAAATTTGCCATGGCGGGACTGAAGGTCATCTATATTTCCGGCGAGGAATCCGCCGCCCAAGTGCGGATGCGGGCGCAACGGTTGGGCCTTGGCAATGCGCCGGTGCGGCTCGGGGCGGAAACCAACCTGCGCGATATTTTGACGACGCTTGAGGCGGAAATGCCCGATTTGGTGATCATCGACTCGATCCAAACCATGTGGGCCGACAATGTTGAAAGCGCACCGGGATCGGTGTCTCAGGTGCGCGCGGCGGCGCATGAATTGGTGACTTTTGCCAAATCGCGCGGTGTCTCGGTGGTTTTGGTCGGCCATGTCACCAAGGATGGGCAACTCGCCGGGCCGCGCGTGGTCGAGCATATGGTCGACACGGTGCTCTATTTTGAAGGCGAGCGCGGGCATCATTTCCGGCTCTTGCGCGCGGTCAAAAACCGCTTTGGCCCGGCGCATGAGATTGGCGTGTTTGAAATGACCGGCGATGGGTTGCGCGAAGTGACCAACCCCTCCGCGCTCTTTCTGTCCGAACGCGATCAACCGGTGCCGGGATCGGTGGTTTTTGCCGGGATCGAGGGCACGCGGCCGGTGTTGGTCGAATTCCAGGCGCTCGTCGCCCCCTCGCCCCACGCCCAAGCCCGGCGCACAGTTGTGGGCTGGGACGGATCACGTTTGGCGATGATCCTGGCGGTGCTCGAAAGCCGATGTGGTATTCCCTTTGCCGGGCTGGACGTTTATCTGAACGTGGCAGGTGGGATGAAAGTGTCGGAACCTGCCGCCGATCTGGCGGTGGCGGCGGCGTTGATTTCGGCCCGCGAAGATCAGGCTTTGCCAAAAGATTGTGTGGTTTTCGGGGAACTTTCGCTCTCAGGGAGCTTGCGACCCGTTGGTCAGACCGAAAACAGGTTGAAAGAAGCCAAAAAACTTGGTTTTTCATCGGCCATCGCCCCCGCCCGTTCCAAGGCCGGGGAAAAAAGCGGCATGGACGTCCGGCAGATGAGCGATCTGGTGGGGTTTGTCGGAGAGGTTTTTGGCGCGGGCTAACGCGCTCAGAGTTCAAAAGAGAGGCGCCATGGAAGGCTTTACAATCATCGACGGCATCGTCGCATTGGTCATCGTCGTATCGGCGATCCTGGCCTATTCACGCGGGTTTGTGCGCGAAGGCATGGCGATTGCCGGATGGATCGTCGCCGCGATCCTTGGCTACATGTTTGCCCCCAAAGCCGTGCCTTTGGTCAAAGAAGTGCCCTATCTGGGCGATTACATCTCTGGATCTTGCGAACTCTCGGTAATCACTGGCTTTTTCGCGGTGTTCGCCGTGGCTTTGATCGTCGTGTCGATTTTTTCACCGCTGTTTTCCTCCGCCGTGCAACGCTCTGCCTTGGGCGGGGTGGATCAGGGGCTTGGTTTCCTGTTCGGCGTGATCCGTGGCATCATTTTGGTCGCCATCGCTTTGGTCATCGTTGACCGCGTCTCGACTGGCGACCCAATCGCCGTGTTGGAAGACTCGCGCACCGCCAAAGTTTTTGCCCGCTCGCAAGATAAGCTGGACGAGAGCCTGCCCGAGGATGCGCCAGATTGGATCACCTCGCGCTATCAATCCTTGGTTTCGACCTGTACTGAGTAAATCACCATCCCTTCGGGCGGCACCGATCAAAAGCAGCCGCCCTTTTCATAAACCCCACCTTAAGAGCCACGGAACCCGCCCGTCTCACGACTGGAGCACAAGAAGTGATGAAATCTTTTGTGATCCTTTCGTGACACTGGGCCTCTTAGGTCTTAAAGGGTGGGACGAACCGCACAGCGTAGGATTCGGAGCTTGACCGAGATGCTCGAAATGCCCCCCGCTCACCCTTTTGACGATGACAAATTAAAAGAGGAATGCGGCGTTTTCGGCGCCGTTGGCGTTGCCGATGCCGCCTCTTTTATCGCCCTTGGCCTGCATGCGCTTCAGCATCGCGGCCAGGAAGCCGGCGGGATCGTCACCTATGATACCGAGGCCGGGTTTCAATCGGCGCGCCGCTTTGGCTATGTCCGCGACAATTTCACCAGCCAAAAAGTGATGGAAACCCTGCCCGGACCGATCGGCATCGGCCATGTGCGCTATTCCACGGCAGGCTCCAAAGGCAACACCGCGATCCGCGATGTGCAACCGTTCTTTGGTGAATTCGCCATGGGCGGGGCTGCGATTGCCCACAACGGCAATATCACCAACGCCGTCGCCCTGCGCCGCGAGTTGATCGAACGTGGATCGATTTTCCAATCCAGCTCGGATTCGGAATGCATCATCCACCTGATGGCCCGCTCGCTGCAACGCAACATCCCTGAGCGGATGAAAGACGCGCTGCGCCGGGTCGAAGGTGCGTTTTCCGTCGTCGCCATGACCCGCACCAAACTCATTGGTGTCCGCGATCCGCGCGGTGTACGCCCCCTCGTGTTGGGCAAGGTCGGCGACAAAGGCTATGTGCTCTCATCTGAGACCTGCGCGCTCGACATCATCGGCGCGGAATTTGTCCGCGAGATTGAGCCCGGCGAAATGGTGGTGATCTCGGATGGCAAAGTCCAAAGCTCGAAACCATTTGAGCCGAAACCCTCGCGGTTCTGCATCTTTGAGCATGTATATTTTTCCCGTCCCGACAGCATCTTAGAGGGGCGTTCCGTCTATGAAACCCGCCGTCAGATCGGCGTGGAATTGGCGATTGAAGCGCCTGTGGAGGCCGATCTGGTCTGTCCGGTGCCCGACTCCGGCACGCCCGCCGCCATCGGCTATGCGTTTCAATCCGGCATCCCCTACGGCATGGGCATCATCCGCAACCAATATATGGGGCGGACGTTTATTGAGCCATCGGAGCAGATCCGCAACATGGGGGTGCGTCTGAAATTGAACGTCAACCGTGCACTGATCCGCGACAAACGGATCATTCTGGTCGATGACTCGGTGGTGCGCGGCACAACCTCGCAAAAGATCAAAGACATGCTATTGGACGCAGGCGCGGCCGAGGTCCATTTCCGCATCGCCTCTCCGCCGACCATGTGGCCCTGTTTTTACGGCGTCGACACGCCGGATCGCGACAAATTGCTGGCCGCATACATGTCGGTCGAACAAATGCGCGTGCATTTGGGCGTCGATAGCCTTCAGTTCATCTCGCTCGACGGCTTGTATCGCGCGGCAGGCGTGGCCGAAGGCCGCGATGCCACCGCCCCGCGCTATTGCGACGCCTGTTTCTCCGGCGAATACCCGGTGGTGCCTTCCGATATGATCGACAAAGGCTTCAAACTGAAGGCCGCCGAATAAGTGGCCTCCATCCTCGATCTTGATCCCCGCTGGCGCGCCCTTATGGCGAAAGGCGGGGTGATTGACATTGGCTTTGATCATCCGTCTGAGTGGCCCCATGCGCCGCGTGGCGATCTGGCCTTTGTCAAAGAGGGCGCGGATCAATTGGCCTCGGAACTCTGCCGCTTGGATGAAACACGGTATCTGCGCGCCACGCTTACCCTGCCCATTCGCGGCGCAGAGGATGCTTTGGTGATCGCGCTTTGGGCCGAGGTGCCGCATCCGGTGTTTTACGCCTATCTTCAACATCTTGACGGTGGCCCCCTGCCCGAAGACACACCCGCCAGTCTGGCCAATGATCTGTCGCCTTTGGCCGCCCAAGACAGCGCTCTGACGCTGAGCTTTGACGATGGCTCCGCGCGGCCCAGCGTCACACTGACGGGCATCGCGGATATGTCCTTTGACGATCTTCTGACACTCTATGAGGCCAGTGGGACACTTGCGCGCGCCGATCTCACCGCCCCTTGACCGCGCCGCAATTTCCCCGCACACATCCCTCTGATTTGGCCTCTAATTTGGCCTCTTATTTGGCGTCCAAACTGGCCTCCCTCCGGCCCTGATGACTGGGAAGAACACATGACAGACCACACAAAAGTCGCCCTCATCACCGGCGCATCACGCGGACTTGGCTTTTTCCTTGCCGAAGCTCTGGCCCCGGCCTATCACATCGTCGCCGTTGCCAAGACCACAGGCGCGCTCGAAGAGTTGGACGACCGGATCAAAGCCAAAGGCGGCGACGCCACATTGGCCCCGATGGATGTGACCAATCCGGACGCGATGGCGCATCTGTGTCGTGGCATTTTTGACCGCTGGGGGCATCTCGACCTGTGGGCGCACACGGCGATCTACGCACAGCTTCTGTCGCCTGCCGATCACATCGACCCCAAAGACTTTGACCGCACCATCGGCACCAATGTGACCGCCACGGGCAAGTTGATGCCGATGATTTCGCCGCTTTTGAACATGGCCCCCACCCCCGCCGATGTGCTGTTTTTCGACGATCCGCATGCGGGCGAGAAATTCTTTGGCGCCTACGGGGCATCGAAAGCCGCGCAGATTGCCATGGCCAAAAGTTGGCAGGCCGAGGTCGCACATGTCGAAAAAGCGCCGCGCATTCATGTGCTGTCCCCGCGCCCGATGCCGACGGGCACCCGCGCGCGGTTTTTCCCCGGCGAAGACCGCGCCACGCTGACCCATCCGCGCGACGAAGCGCCGCGTTTGCTCAAAGAGATCGGGCTGATCTGAGTGCCGCTGATGACGGCCACGGATTACAAAGGCGCGAACAGGTCGATCTTGTAGCCATCCGGGTCCGCCACGGTGGCGTAGCGTTGGCCCCAAAACGCATCCCAAGGGGCGTCCACCACGGTGAACCCGGCGCTTGCAATCTCGCCCGCCACCCGGTCCACCTCTGTCGGCGCGGCACAGAGCATGGCAAAACCCGAATGGTTCGCGGGCCGTGGCTTTTCCCCGATCAGTGTTTCCGACAATGTCGCCGCGTCAATCATCAACCGCACCGACCCCGGCACGGTGTTGGGTTCGACGTGATCGGCATTGGTCTCGACCCCGTCGAAATCAAACCCCAATAGGCGATAAAACGCCACAGATCGCGCCATGTCGGTGGCGGTCACGGCGATTGCGTCGAGCACGGGGCGTGGGGCGGTTACAGACATACTCTCTCCAGTTCACAAAAGGCGTGTTGCGGCACCTTTAGACCTCAGGTTTTTCCCGAAACGCCATAAATATCAGGGCTGCGGCGGGCCACTGACCTTGCCGCGATTCCGAGCCTGCTTTAAGGAGGAAAGGAAGACAAGTGCCAGTCAGACAAAAGGGCCCCTCCATGCGCATCCTGATCACCAACGATGACGGCATCAATGCGCCGGGCCTCAAAACGCTTGAGGCCATCGCCCATACGGTTGCCGGTCCCGAAGGCGAGGTCTGGGTCGTCGCCCCCGCGTTTGAACAATCCGGCGTCGCGCATTGCATTTCCTATTCTCACCCGACCATGATCACCGAGATTGCCCCGCGCCGCTGGGCTGCCGAAGGCTCGCCTGCCGATTGCGTTTTGGCCGGGCTGCATGACATCTTGCCGCAGCGGCCGGATTTGGTGCTCTCTGGCGTCAACCGGGGCAATAACGCGGGTGAAAACGTGATGTATTCCGGCACGATCGGCGGCGCAATGGAAGCGGCGCTACAAGGCGTGAAAGCCATTGCCTTATCGCAATTCTTCGGACCGCAAAACGCCACACTTGAGGATATGTTTGAAAGCGCTGCCGTGCATGGGGCCGAAGTGGTCAACACGCTTCTGACCCAAGCGCCCTGGGGCGAAGGCGCAGATTACACCTTGTTTTACAACGTGAACTTTCCACCTCTCCCGGCCTCTGAGACCAAAGGCCTCGCCATTTGCCGCCAAGGCCGCCGGAAAACGCCGGGCTTTGGCATCGAAGGCCAAGTCTCGCCCACCGGGCGGCGGTTCTTGTGGGTGCGCGGGTCCGAGCAATCGGTCGACACCGGCCCCGGCACCGATGTGACAGCCAATTTGGCCGGCCATATCTCGGTCACACCAATGCGTGCCGATCTGACCGCGCATGACATGCTCAAAGGCCTCTCCGCCTTGGAAAAAGCCGTCTGATGACCATGAACCCCGAAGCGCAGATGCAGTTCCTCTACACCCTCCGATCCAAAGGGGTAACCGATGGGCGCACGCTTCAGGCCATGGAAAAAATCGACCGCGGCGTCTTTGTCAAAGGCCTGTTTGCCACCCGCGCCTATGAGGATATGCCGCTGCCCATCGCCTGTGGCCAAACGATCTCGCAACCCTCCGTGGTGGGGCTGATGACACAGGCGCTCAATGTGCAACCGCGCGATAAGGTGTTGGAGGTCGGCACCGGCTCCGGCTATCAGGCCGCGATCCTCAGCCAACTGGCCCGCCGCGTCTATACCGTGGACCGCTACCTGCGCCTTGTGCGCGAGGCACAACTCGTGTTTGACAGCCTCGGCATCGTCAATATCACTGCCATGGCGATTGATGGCAGCTACGGCCTACCCGATCAGGCACCGTTTGATCGCATCCTTGTGACCGCCGCCGCGGAGGACCCTCCCGGCCCGCTCTTGGCGCAGCTCAAAACAGGCGGTATCATGGTTTTACCAGTGGGGCAGTCGGACACGGTCCAAAGCCTTATCAAAGTGACACGCACCGAGACCGGGTTTGACTACGAAGAACTCCGTTCAGTGCGCTTCGTGCCCCTCGTCGAGGGGATGGGTCAGGAGTAAACGAACCCTCCGCAAGAGGGGGTGACAGGGGCGGCCATGGGGCCAATCTCCAACAGAGGGCAAAGCCCAAGGACTTGAGGATAGAGCCATGACGATTTCATCTTTGGTACAGACGCGCGGAACTGCGCAAAACAGAATGCGCGCCCTTTTGCTGGGGTCGGCCCTTTTGGCGCTGAGTGCGTGCGACAAACCGATCGACTTTGACATGCGCGGTCTGACCGATGCGTTTTCGACCGCCCCCGCCGCCAACGAGGCCAAAACCGCCGCCAAACCTGTGCCCAACGCGCAAGGCGTGATTTCTTATCCGAATTACCAAGTGGTTGTGGCCAAACGTGGCGACACGATCGGTTCTGTCGCGGCGCGTGTCGGCCTTCCCGTGACGGAATTGGCCCGCTACAACGGCATCCCGGTGGACGTGACCCTGCGCCCCGGCGAAGTGATCGCGTTGCCCCGCCGGATCGGCGACGGCCAATCCACCGCGACCCCAACCGGCACCATTGCCACGGGCGAACGCATCGACATCGCGGCTCTGGCAGATGAGGCCATCACCGACGCTGAGACCAAAACAACCACCACGCCGATTGCCCAGAGCAATCCGTCCGAACCGGTGGCCGGTATGGAACCGATCCGCCACCAGGTTCAGCGCGGCGAAACCGCCTATTCCATCGCCCGCAAATACGGTGTCTCCGTACGCGCCTTGGCCGATTGGAACGGGCTTGGATCGGACCTTGCTGTCACCGAGGGCCGCTATCTTTTGATCCCGGTGAAAACCTCCGAGGGCGTCTCTGAGACCGCCATCACGACCGAGCCGGGCAAAGGGTCGGCCACCCCCACACCGCCCTCTGCCGCCGCCCCCCTGCCGGACCCGGACTTGGCCAAACCGGCCCCTGCGGTCACCAAACCGGCCGCGGACCTTGGCGCAACACAGACGTCAAACTCAGAGATGGCCAAACCCGTCTCCGGCGCAATCATCCGCGATTACGACAAGACTAAATCGAAATTCATCCTGTTTTCCGCCCCCGCAGGCACGCCGGTGAAAGCGGCCAAGGACGGGACAGTCAAATTGATCTCGACCAACGCCGACGGGGTGAAAATCATGGTGGTCGATCACGGCGACGGCCTGCAAACCGCCTATAGCTTTATCGACAGCATTTCGGTGAAAAAGGGCGCCAGCGTCAAACGCGGTCAGACCATTGCAAAAGTGACAGCCAACGAATTCAACGCGTTGCAATTCATGGTCTTCAAAGGCACACAAACCGTCGATCCGACGCCCTATTTGAACTGACGGGTTTGAGTATTTTTTCACGGTAAAGACAAAAGGCCGCGCAGAGATATGCGCGGCCTTTTGGGTTGATTGGCGTTGATCTGTTTTACGGTACAGGCGGGAGCGCCGATGACCGCTCATGTTTCCGAGAGTAAAAGCCTCACTTACCCAAGCGCGATGCCTTTGCGCCCAGCCAAATCCGTGAAATATTGCCACGCCACCCGGCCAGAGCGCGAGCCGCGGGTGGCTTGCCATTCCACCGCCTCGGCGCGCAGCGAATCGTCGTCAATGTCGACCCCATAGGCGTCACAATAACCCCGGATCATTGTCAGATACTCATCTTGCGAACAGGGATGGAAGCCCAGCCATAGACCGAAGCGATCCGAAAGCGAGACTTTTTCCTCTACCGCCTCCGAGGGATTGATCGCAGAAGAGCGTTCGTTTTCAATCATATCGCGCGGCATCAGGTGCCGGCGATTTGAGGTGGCATAGAACAACACATTGTCCGGGCGGCCCTCGATCCCGCCATCCAGCACGGCTTTGAGCGATTTGTAATGTTCGTCATCATGGCTAAACGACAGGTCGTCACAAAACAGCAAAAACCGATACTCGGAGCCGCGCAAAAGCGCCAACAGCCGCGACACAGTGCCAAGGTCTTCGCGCTGCATTTCCACGATCTTGAGGCCCAACCCGTCGGCCACTACAGCCGCATGAACGGATTTCACCAAGGACGATTTGCCCATCCCCCGCGCCCCCCACAACAGCGCATTGTTGGCCGATAGGCCGCGCGCGAATTGGCGGGTGTTTTCAAGCAAGGTGTCACGCGACCGATCCACACCGACGAGCAGAGACAGATCGACCCGCGACACGTTTTGAACCGGCACAAGCGCGTCCGGTTCGGTGTGCCAGACATAGGCATCTGCCCCGTCAAAATCAGGTGCGGCCAGAGGTGCGGGGGCCATACGTTCCAGGGCCTCCGCAATACGTTTGAGGGTCTTTTTGCTCATGGCAACCTCGCTCATTTCTCGTCGTCAAACTCACCGAACAGGTCTTCGTCTTCTCCCAATACGCCAGCGGCGCGCAGCTCTTCGGTGCGTTTCTTTTCAACGCGGGCGACGAGGAAGATGGAGATTTCGTAGAGGCCATAGACCACGACAAACAGGATCAATTGTGTCGTCACATCCGGCGGCGTGACCAGGGCGGCGACGGTCAAGATGCCCACGACCGCATATTTGCGGGTTGAGCGCAGCCCGTGCGCCGTGGCCAATCCGGCCTTACCCATCAGGGTCAACAGCACCGGAAGCTGAAAGCACAACCCAAAGGCCACGATCATTTTCAACGTAATATCAAGGCTCTCATTCACCTTCCCGTTGAACACGATGTCAATGCCCGTGTCCTTGGTCGCGGTCGCCACATCGCCGCCATTGGCAACAAGCGCGCCGACAAAAGAGGGCAGATCGGCAAAGCCCAAAAAGAACGTCATCGCCAGCGGCACAACCACATATTGCGCGAAAGCCGCGCCCATGAGGAACAACACCGGCGAGGCGATGAGAAAGGGCAAGAATGCATTCTTTTCATTGCGGTACAGCCCCGGCGCGACAAAGCGCCAAAGCTGATAGGCGATCACTGGAAAGGCCAGAGCCAGCCCGCCGACCATGGAAATGCGGATCAGGGTAAAGAAATATTCTTGCGGTGCGGTGTATTGCATCACCGGGTTCGGATTGCCCAAGGCGCGCATGGATTTTTCGATCGGGATCAGCAGAAAATCAAGGATCGGACTGGCCACGGTAAAACAGATCACCATCGCCACGACAAAGGCCAAAGCGGCCCGGATCAACCGGGTGCGCAGCTCGGCCAGATGTTCGACCAACGGGGCGGAGCTGTCTTCGATATCGCTGTCAGTTTGGCTCATGCCTCGCCCTCATTCGATGTGGTCATCTTCGCGGCTTTGACGGGTTTGGCCGCCGCTTTTTTAGGGGCGGCTTTCGGGGCCGTTGGCTTTTTTGCAGCGGCGGGTTTGGCCACAGCCGACTTAGCCGCTGTCGCCTTAGCTGCAGGTTTCTTTGCAACAGGCTTTTTTGCCGCCGGTTTCTTCGCCGCAGGCGCCTTTACGGGGGCCGCAGCCGCCTCTGCCTCAGCCGCTTTGCGTTCGGTCGCCTTCTTCGCCGCACTCTCTGAAATTTTCTTGGCCGCCTCAGCTCGCTCGGGGCTCAGCTCATCTTTCTGGAGCGCCGTCGTTTTCGGCGCAGCCTTGCCATCAGAAGACTTCATCGGGTCCCATTTTTCAAAGGTCGATGCCGCCTCGTTGAGCTTATCAAGCCCGAATTTCTTTGGGTTTGTCGCGCCTTTGAAGGCGTCCGAGGCCTCTTTGATCCCACTCTCGTCGGCAGCACTTTCCATCGCCCGCGAAAACTCCCGCGCCATGGATTTCGCCCGCGCCGTGAACCGTCCCAGCGTTCGGAACATCCCCGGCAGGTCCTTTGGGCCGACGACGATCAACGCCACGACCCCGATGACCAAAAGTTCTGACATGCCCATGTCAAAGAAGAGCGGAATGGACGGCATCACGATAGCACTCATGCGCACACGCCTTTTTCACAAAAACCCAAAAGAAGCGGATCGACCCGCCCCAAACGAGGCTCAGATCCGGCGAAGGCGAGACTGGTCCCGCCAAAAGACAGGGTTTAGACCTTGTCTTTTTCTTCTTCGGGGGTGACGTCTTTTGCGACCTGTGCGGCTTCGTCTTCGATCTCTTTGGTGCCCTCAGAAACGCCTTTTTTGAACGACGTGATGCCTTTGCCGACTTCGCCCATGAGGCCGGAAATCTTACCGCGGCCAAACAGGACCAAAACGACGACAGCGATGAGCAGGAGGCCGGGAAGGCCGATATTGTTGAGCATGTGGTTCTCCATCGGTGCGGGCGATGCGCCCGGTGATCAAATCTCGCGAGAAATAGGATTAGGCGGCTCTGAGACCAAGGAAAAGGCCAAAACGACGGATTCCGCCCCGATGCACAACATTGGCGCGATGGGCAGGGGTAGAAAAACACTACTGACAGGTTTATGTCAGTTGAAACAGCCCATGGTGACGGTGTTGAAACTCGAATCGGAGACATTATGTCTGATATTCAAATCATTGAAACTGTTACCTTCCGCACCATCGCCGGGGTGAGCGAGAGCGACCTCACTGCGGTGGCCAAGGGGCTAGACGCTACCTGGATCGGTGCGAGGGCTTTCGCGCCCGCACTCTTTACAAGGACGCAAGCGGGCTTTGGCATGAGCACTATGTCTGGGCCAATGACGCCGCGGCCAAGGCGGCGGATGCCGGGTTTATGGCCGCCCCTGAGGCACAGGCGTTCATGGCGCTGGTGGACCGCGACACGGTGAGCATGGGCCACGCCCCCATCACCCTCGCCCGCACCACATCGGCCGAGGCGGCATAACCATGGCAGGCGGTCGCAAGCAAACCGGTATCCGGCGCAGCGACCGCCTGTTCGATCTCATTCAAATTCTACGCGACGGCAAGCTGCACAAAGGCCATGAACTGGCCGCAAAACTTGAGGTCTCGGAACGCACGATCTGGCGCGACATGGCCACGCTGCGGGCCTCGGGCGTGCCCGTCGAGGGCGAGCGCGGCGTCGGCTATATGGTCACCTCCCCAATCACCTTGCCGCCGATGAACCTGAGCATGGGGGAATTGGAGGCGCTGCATTTGGCGGTGGCGATTTTGAGCGAGGCGACCGACCCGGAACTGGCGCAAAACGCCCAAAGCCTTGCCGCCAAGATCGACGCCGTGCTGCCCGAAAACTCCGGCCCGCCCAGTGCCGGGTGGGGCTTTGCGGTGTTCCCCTTTGCCGATGCCGCCGCCGGATTTCGCCATATGCCCGGATTGCGTGAAGCGGTGCGGGAGAAAAAGCGGCTGCGGATCACCTATAAGGCACTTGATGATCAGACCAGTACCCGCGTCATCCGCCCGCTTCAGCTAGAATATTGGGGGCGTGTTTGGACCCTCTCGGCATGGTGTGAGACGCGGCAGGATTTTCGGGTGTTTCGGGTGGATCGGATTGAGCGGGTGATCGACACCGGCGCGCGGTTTGTCGATGAACCGGGGAAAACACTTGCGGAGTTTGTCGCCCTGCAAAAGGCCAAATGTTAGCCAAACATTAGGAAGCGACTGGAAAGACGAAACACCGATCCCGGCGCATCATCAGCCACATCGGTGTGCCCGTTTTGGGCAAAAACACCGAGGGCACCGTGGCTTTCAACATCGAGCCGTCAAAATCCATCCGAAATTCCACAAGGCTCTCACGCCCCATGAACCGCGCGCGTTCGACAATGGCACGCGCGGGCGCGCCGTCTTGCGGCGTGGGATTGGGCCCGCGCCCGTCGCGATCAAAGTCGATGCGCAAATGTTGTGGCCGAATGACAATCTCAACCTCCGTGCCATCCGGGCGCGGCGGGCAAAGGAATTCGCCAAAGGCGGTGGTCACGGCCATATTGCGAACCGTGCCGCGGATCACATTGATATCGCTGAAAAACGCGGCGGCCTGACGGTCCACCGGAGCGTTGTAAATATTATAGGGCGCCCCCTGTTGGACGATCTTGCCGTCTCGCATCAGGCAATCTCATCGGCCATCCGCATCGCCTCATGCGGCTCGTGGGTGACCAGAAGCACCGCGGTGTTTTCGGCCTTGAGCACATCCAGAGTGCTGTCGCGAATGTCATCTTTGAGGCGCTCATCAAGCCCGGAAAACGGCTCATCCATCAGCATGATTGAGGGGCGCGGGGCCAAAGCCCGCGCGAGCGCGATGCGTTGCTGTTCGCCCCCCGACAATTCATGCGGGTATTTGTCGATCGCACGCAAAAGATCGACCTTTTCAAGCAACTCGCGCACCCGCGCTCTTTTGTTCGATTTGTCGCCTTTTATCCCAAAGGCCACGTTGTCTTCGACCGATAAATGCGGGAAAAGTGCAAAGTCTTGAAACATCAAACCGATCGAACGCCGCTCCGGCGGCACCCGAAATTGGGTGTCACAGACCAGATTCCCATCGACATAAATTTCGCCCGTATCCTGCATATCACGCCCGCGATGATCCGCAGCGTCGTCGATTTGCCGCAGCCAGACGGCCCCAACAGACAGGTCACCTGCCCCGGCATGACGGTGAGCGACACGTCAGATACCACCTCGCGCCCCTCAAAGGCGCGGGTGATGTTGCGGATTTCTAACCGGGGGGTGGTCACGGGATCAGTCACAGGATCGGTTGCGCATATATGGTTTGTCTGACGAAAACTCTAAGGCTCCCTATCAGTCCAAACCCGCCTTAGCAACAGGAGGACGCGGGTGCGTCCGCGGTGCTTGCGATCAAACTGTCAAATGGGCTGGTGCCACCACAGCCCGCGAACAGGCCAAAATGGGTTGAAAAATCGCCGATAAAGTCGAAATGCGGCGCAAAGCGCGTGTCTTTGAGCATTTTGAACGTGTTGCCACAGACCGGAAACACCCGCCCCGTATCCATCACATGCCCCGCATCCAGAGCAAAGGCATGTGGCGCGCCGGGCACGGTGCCTTTGTAGATCACCGCCTGACCATAGTCTTCGCACTCCGGTTCAAGATCAAGTTTGAACAGGCGATAGGTGGCGGACATGAAGGAAATCGGCGCTACTTTCGCCTCCAGTTCCGCATTTTCCACAGTCAAAGCGCGATGGGTGACGCGGCGCGGATCGGCAAAGCCAGCTGCCCGCGCCATATGTTCGAAATCAGTCCAATAGAGCGCGCCGGAGAGGCATTCGCCATACAGCACCGGATCGGCCCGCAGCGCCTCAGGCACGCGGCGGTCGGCATAGACATCAGAAAAATACATCTCTCCGCCCGGCTTCAACAACCGATAGGCCTCACGCAACACGGCGGGTTTATCCATTGCAAGGTTCAACACGCAATTGGAGACGATGATGTCAAAAGACCCCGCGTCCAGCGGCACATCATCGAGTTTTTCGATGTAGCCCTCATAAAACGCCACATTTGAGGCGGCATAGCCAAAAGCCTTGGCGTGATAGTCCTGATGGGCACGGGCCACGGCCAATTGTTCTTCGGTCATATCGACACCGGCGACAAACCCGGCCTCGCCCACCATCTGCGCCAGCGCATAGACATCGCGCCCGGCACCACAGCCAAGATCCAAAACCCGTGTGCCTTCAAGCACATCCGGAGCAATCAGACCACAACCATAATAGCGCGTGAGCACATCGTCATGAATGTTGGACAGCGCCTTTTTGAGCGCATCGGGCATGTCCCCCGCCGTGCAACAGGCGTTGGTTTTCAAATCCGAACTGCCCTGAAGTACCTTACCGTAATAGTCCTGAACATCTGCGTGGCTCATGCTGGCCTCTCCCATTGTCGCGGGCTTAGATTTCGCGACTCATGGAACAAGCGCAAGTGAAAACACCACATATGCCAAAGCCGTGATACCCGCCGCCCAAAGTGCGGGCGGCGGAGCGGGTCACATCGTGGTCGTCGTTGCCCCGCCATCCAAGAGGATGTTTTGCCCGACCATAAAGCCCGCGAATTGCGAACACATGAAGGCGCAGGTGGCACCAAACTCCTCAGCCGTGCCGTAACGCCCGGCGGGAATGGCCGCTACTTTTGCAGCGCGAATCTCTGCCGCGGGTTTGCCCGAAGCCTCCGAGGCCGCCTTGTCCAAGGACACCGTGCGTCGGTGGCATGAAGCCCCGGCAACAGGTTGTTCATGATCACACCCTTGGCCGCCACCTGCCGTGAGGTCCCGGCAACATACCCCGTCAGCCCGGTGCGCGCAGCGTTCGAGAGGCCTAAAACGGCAATCGGCGCCTTGACGGAGACGGAGGTGATATTCACCACCCGGCCCCAGCCCCGGTCCATCATCCCCGGCACCAGCGCTTTGATCAACGCAATCGGCGTCAACATATTGGCATCCAACGCCTTTATGAAATCTTCGCGGTCCCAATCGGTCCACATACCCGGCGGCGGGCCACCCGCATTGGTGACCAAAATATCGACCTCTCCCGCAGCTTTGAGCAGGGCGGCGCGGCCATCGTCCGAGGTCACATCGGCGGCAACGGTGGTGACCGAAACGCCGAAATCCTGGCGAATCCCGGCGGCGGCACGCTCCAACGCCTCGCTCCCGCGCGCATTCATCACCAAATCCACCCCCGCCTCGGCCAAGGCACGGGCACAGCCCAGACCAAGCCCTTTGGAGGAGGCACAGACCAAAGCCCGCTTTCCACTGATCCCAAGATCCATCCTTATCTTCCCTTCGTGATCGTCGCGTTGATGTCGTCGCATATCGCCTTGTTTTAGGGCTCCCCCCGGCGGATGTCACCTTTCATCGCTCTTTTTGGGCCGCTGACCTCGGAGAGGCAGAGCCAAGTATCCGTTATATGAAGCCGATGATGTGGCACTCACGCGTTCACCAAAATGGCACGATTTCCACCCAATCCCCCCGACATTGAACCAGTCCTGACAAAATCCTGCCACTGTTTCCAAATAGCTTGAATGCGTTGTGATGAATGTTGGTGTCACGAGTGTGCGGAGTAGAACAGTGTACAAACAAGACGTTTCCAGACATACTTCTTGCCGGGGGATGGAACAGAACGGATTCGATATGGGCTTGCTCCGCAGGTTCAGAGGGAGCTTTTGTTTCCGCGAAGTGAACGAATGTGGCCGGGGGTGATGATGAACACGCAGATGAGAGGCAAAACACAAAACCACATGGCGCCGACTGGCCCCGTGCAGACACTTCCAGTGTACCGCGCCGTCGATTTTTGTGTCCGAAATGGCATCAATCTTGGCGAACCTATTGGACATGCTGATGAAATCGAACTGGCCGATGCCTATTGCCTGAAAAAAACCGCCAAGCGTGACCGCCTGTCCATTGCGGTGGATGAAACGGGTTTGAGCATTGCGGCAAACTCCCAATTGGGTCAGACCGGAGCCGAACTTCATCTCGATTGCATGGCGACGTTTATGGCCGGTTCAGGCGCGACAGTTGAGGCGCTGATTCTGATTGAAACCGATGCGACAGGCCTGATCGAAGACACCTATCTCTTGCCCTTTGCCCCGATTGATCCCGACATCGAATATGTGCTGGTCAAGATCGACCGGGACGGCGCGCGGGCGCGTCTGGCAGAAGTCGCCTGTGTCGCCTTTACCCAGGGCACAAGGATCACCTTGGCCAATGGGCTACAAAAACCAATCGAAGAGTTGGCCGTGGGCGACCGTGTTTTGACCCGCGACCATGGACCGCGGGAAATCCGTTGGATCGGTCAACAAACCGTCCGCGCCACCGGCGCCTTTGCCCCCATTGTGATCAAACAGGGCGCTTTGAACAACGAACATGATCTGATTGTATCGCCAAACCACCGGATTTTCATCTATCAACGCCGCGACCATGCCCGCGCAGGACGTGCCGAAGTTCTTGTAAAGGCAAAACTTTTGGTCAATGGCGTCAATGTCGTTCAGACCGAAGGCGGGTTTGTCGATTATTTCCAATTGCTGTTTGACAGCCATGAAATCATCTACGCCGAAGGTATCGCCGCCGAGAGCATGTTTGTCGATGGGCAGGTGCGATCCGCCCTCCCCGCAGACATTCAGGCCCGGATCAGAACCACCCACGCCTTCGCTGAGTCGCCACGCGCGTTTGAATTGCATGATGGCATGTTGGAGCCCTCCGTTGCGGCGGAACTGCTGCGCTCGGCCTCGGCGAATTGAGTATTTAAAGCGTCACACCTTTGACCTGAGACAGGGCAAAGGCGTGACGCTGCCAGACATCTCGATGGTGTGGGCGTTCCGCCATAAGCCCGTGAAACAGGTTTATGGCGGAACGTTCTAAGCTGCAATGAAGACAAGAGGCGCTCCCGTTTGGGGGCGTTTTTTGTTAGGCCATAACGCGGCGTCCCCCAAAACCGTCTGGCTGGACGTAGCATCGGTTCGTCAAGATTTGCGAGACATCAGCGTGCATAACCCCATTGCCGCCTCGTCCCCGCCCCGCTATATCCGCCCTCATGTCAAACGCCACACATACCGCCCTTGTCCTGCCTGACGAAATTGCGCGTCGGCGCACCTTTGCCATTATTTCTCACCCGGACGCCGGTAAAACGACGTTGACGGAGAAGTTCCTGTTGTACGGGGGCGCGATCCAGATGGCGGGTCAGGTGCGGGCCAAAGGCGAAGCGCGGCGGACGCGCTCGGACTTTATGCAGATGGAAAAGGACCGCGGGATTTCCGTGTCGGCCTCGGCCATGTCCTTTGATTTTGACGGCTATCGCTTCAATCTTGTCGACACGCCTGGCCACTCGGATTTTTCCGAAGACACCTATCGCACGCTGACGGCGGTGGATGCGGCCGTGATGGTGATTGATGGGGCGAAGGGCGTTGAAAGCCAAACACGCAAGCTGTTTGAAGTGTGTCGCATGCGCGACCTTCCGATCCTGACCTTTTGTAACAAGATGGACCGCGAGAGCCGGGATACTTTTGATATTATTGATGAAATTCAAGAGAATCTGGCGATTGACGTGACCCCGGCAAGCTGGCCCATTGGCGTGGGCCGCGACTTTGTCGGCTGTTATGATGTGATCAATGATCGTCTTGAATTGATGGACCGGGCGGACCGTAACAAGGTCGCAGGCAGCATCAAGATCAACGGCTTTGAGGATCCAAAGCTGGCCGAACATGTGCCTGCGCATCTGTTGGATCAGCTCAAGGAAGAATTGGAAATGGCGCGCGCATTGTTGCCCGCGTTTGACCGTCAGGCGTTCTTGGACGGCACCATGACGCCGATTTGGTTCGGCTCTGCGATCAACTCCTTTGGCGTCCAGGAATTGATGGCCGGGATCGCCAAATTTGGCCCCGAACCACAGGTGCAAAAGGCCACACCGCGCCCAATCAGCCCGGATGAGACCAAGGTCATGGGCTATGTGTTCAAGGTGCAGGCCAATATGGACCCGAAACACCGCGACCGCGTGGCCTTTGTCCGCTTGGCGTCGGGGCATTTCAAACGCGGCATGAAATTGACCCATGTGCGCACGAAAAAGCCAATGGCGATCTCCAACCCGGTGCTGTTTTTGGCCTCTGATCGCGAATTGGCCGAAGAAGCCTGGGCCGGAGACATCATGGGCATCCCGAACCACGGCCAACTGCGCATCGGCGACACCTTGACCGAGGGAGAAGACATCCGCGTCACCGGCATCCCAAGCTTTGCGCCTGAGCTGTTGCAAACGGTGCGCGCCGGCGACCCGATGAAGGCCAAGCATTTGGAAAAAGCCTTGATGCAATTTGCCGAAGAAGGGGCCGCGAAAGTGTTCAAACCCGCAATTGGGTCGGGCTTTATCGTCGGCGTGGTCGGCGCGTTGCAGTTTGAAGTGCTGGCCAGCCGGATTGAATTGGAATACGGGTTGCCGGTGCGGTTTGATGCGTCGCAATTCACCTCGGCGCGCTGGGTCACGGGGCCCAAGGCCGAGATGGACAAGTTCATCAACACCAACAAACAGCATATTTCCTATGACCACGATGGCGACCCGGTGTTCTTGACCCGCTTGCAATGGGACATCGACCGGATCCAACGCGATTACCCGACGCTGACCCTGTCAGCGACCAAGGAAATGATGGTCTGACATCGTTTAAAATGAGACAAATCGAACCAAAAAGGCTGACCACAGTGATACGGTCAGCCTTTTCTTTTCATAATCGAACATTCTTCTGCAAAGCCCACTTTAGGCGATCGTCAGATCCATACTGATCTCACAGTCCAAAACCTTGGACACCGGACAGCCGGTTTCAGCCGCCTTTGCCGCCTCTTCGATCAGCGCCTTGTCACCCTCCGCCCGGATTGAAACCGTCAAATGCGCTTTCACAATCTTCGGCCCACCCTCCATCGACAGGTGAATGGTGGATTTGGTATCGATCTGATCGGCGGTGATGCCGCGTTCCGCCAATTGACCCGACAGCGCCATCGAGAAACAGCCCGCGTGGGCCGCGCCAATCAACTCTTCGGGGTTGGTGCCTGCGCCGTCTTCAAAGCGGGTGTTGAACCCATAGCGCGCGTCCGCGAGTACGCCGCTTTGCGTCGACACACGCCCTTTGCCTTCCTTCAGGTCACCACTCCATGTCGCAGATCCATGCTTTTTAATCATCGTGCATCTCCTCTTTGGTTTCCTCTGACACCACTGTGCCAGACGTACAAAGTGATTCACAGTTGCAATCAGTGCGCAAATCGCAGCATTCCTTGACCTTTTCGTGATTGAAGCGTATGAGGCGTCCCACAGACGTATCGGCAATATGGCCGAACGGGCCGCGCGGGATTTGCGGCCGAAAAAACAGCCGCAATATCGCGAAAGGCACGACTTGACCAAATTTTCCGACTTAAACCTTGCTCCCAAAGTTCTCAAAGCCATTGAGGACGCTGGCTACGAAACGCCGACCCCGATTCAGGCTGGCGCAATTCCCCCCGCCCTTGAGGGCCGGGATGTCTTGGGCATCGCCCAGACCGGGACAGGCAAAACCGCCTCATTCGTTTTGCCAATGATCACGCTCTTGAGCCGTGGACGGGCCCGTGCCCGGATGCCACGCTCGCTCGTGCTCTGTCCGACCCGCGAATTGGCCGCACAGGTGGCGGAAAACTTTGACACCTACACCAAATACATGAAGCTGACCAAAGCTCTGTTGATCGGTGGCGTGTCGTTCAAGGAACAGGACATCCTGATCGACAAGGGCGTGGATGTTTTGATCGCCACTCCGGGTCGGTTACTCGATCATTTCGAACGCGGCAAATTGATCCTCTCTGACGTCAAAGTCATGGTGGTGGACGAGGCCGACCGGATGCTCGACATGGGGTTCATCCCCGACATCGAACGCATCTTTGGCCTGACGCCGTTCACCCGCCAAACCTTGTTTTTCTCGGCCACAATGGCGCCGGAAATCGAGCGGATCACCAACACCTTTCTGTCAGCCCCGGCCCGCATCGAAGTGGCCCGCCAAGCCACCTCTGGCGAGAACATCGAACAGCATGTGGTGATGTTCAAAGGCTCGCGTCGCGACCGCGCAGCCTCGGAGAAACGTCAGCTTTTGCGTACGCTGATCGACCTGGAGGGCGAGAAACTCGACAATGCCATCGTGTTTTGTAACCGCAAGACCGATGTCGATATCGTCTCGCAATCCCTGAAAAAATACGGCTATGACGCGGCTCCGATCCATGGCGATCTGGAGCAAAGTCAACGCAACGCCACTCTTGAGGGCTTTCGCGGTGGCAAATTGAAAATCCTCGTGGCCTCCGATGTGGCCGCGCGTGGATTGGATGTGCCCTCCGTGACCCATGTGTTCAACTTTGACGTGCCAAGCCACGCCGAGGACTATGTTCACCGGATCGGCCGCACCGGGCGTGCCGGCCGCGATGGCAAAACCATCATGCTCTGTGAGCCGCGCGACGAAAAGAATTTCGCCGATGTGGAACGTCTGATTGGCAAAGAAATCCCGCGTTTGGACAATCCTCTGGGCAGCGTGGCCGAGGCGGAGACCACGACGCCGGACCAAGCCCCGGCAGAGGCCAAATCTGAGGACAAACCGAAACGGACCCGCTCGCGCAGCAGCAGAAGCCGCAAATCTGACAAGACGGAGACTGCGGTCGAGACGACAGAGGTGCAGGCCCCTGAGAGCCAGACGCAAGAGGCCCGCGAGGCCACTGTGGAGGCAAAGACGGAATCGCGCACCAGAGAACGCGCTCCGCGTGAACAGCGCGAGTCGTCGCGCACGTCACAGGCCGCCTCCGATAGCAAATCCTCAGAGAACCGCGACCGCAGCAGCAGTTCGCGCAGCCGCGGTCGGCGCGACGATGATAAAAAGGTTGTGGGTCTGGGCGATCACCTACCCTCTTTCATTGCACTAAGCTTTGACGAACGCAGCGCCAGCTAAAGCCAAAGCACCCTTTGCAAAAATTCAAAAACCCGCGCTTTGGCGCGGGTTTTGTTTTGTGCATTTGCAGATTCGGCCAAAACCCTCCCCGCAGCCAAAACAGCTACGGGGGCAAATTTAATTGGACAGGCGGGAGATCACGATTTGGACCTCCGGCTTTTTGCCAGTCTCTTCATGCGTCGATTTACGGATGATGCGGCGCATCTCTTCTTCGAGTTTGCCGTCGTCCGAAAGGGTCTTGGGCTTGGCGCGCATCAGGAATTGGTTCACATCCTCTTCCAACACATCCACCAACGGCGCGCGTGACAGGCCGACTTCAGGCAGGCCACGCACTTCGCACCAGCAATCGCCCAAAGGCTCGTTGTCCTCAATGATCACCGTGGCAACAATCAACCCGTTCATCGCCATGCGAATCCGGTCGCGCACAATGCCATCCATCGCGCCGATTTGGATCGACCCATCGAGATACGTCCGCCCGGTTTCAACATATTCAACCACGCGTGGGGCATTGCCCGCCAGATCAAGACACACACCATTCGGCGCAACCACAGCCTGAAACCCGTTGGATTCCGCAAGTTTCGCATGTTCGCGCAGGTGGCGGTGTTCGCCGTGCATCGGGATGACGACCTGCGGTTTAACGACCTCATGCAGCGTCGCAAGATCGGGACGGTTGGCGTGACCTGAGACGTGGAACAAGCCGTCCTGGTCGGAAATCACGTTCACATCCATTTCGGAAAACGCGTTGACGATCCGACCGACAGAAACTTCGTTGCCGGGGATGGTTTTCGAGGAGAAAATCATCGTGTCCCCGGCTGCGAATTTCAGGCCAAGGTATTTGCCACGCGACAATTGTGCGGTGGCCGCGCGATGTTCGCCCTGCGACCCGGTGGTCAGCAACATCAGGTTTTCACGCGGAATATCGGTGGCGTTCTCGGGTGATACCGTGGCGGGGAAATCGGAAATGATCCCGGTTTCAATCGCGGCGGTGATCATCCGGCGCATCGCGCGGCCCAAAAGCACCACGGATCGTCCCGCCTGCGCCCCGGCCACGGCCAAGGTTTTGACCCGGGCAATGTTGGAGGCAAATGTGGTGGCGGCAACCATGCCGTCAAGTCCGGCGATCAGCTCGGTGAGCGGGCCGATGACTTCGGATTCGGAGCGCCCCGGATTGGGCGAAAACACATTGGTGGAATCGCACACCATGGCTTTGACGCCGTCTTTGGACACCTCTTCCCACAGCGCGCGATCAAAGGCCTCGCCCACCACCGGGGTCTCGTCGAGTTTGAAATCGCCAGTGTGGATGACCCGTCCGGCAGGCGTGTCGATGACCAAGGCCGAGCTTTCAGGGATCGAATGCGAGATCGGCAGGAAGCCGACGGTAAAGGCCCCAACGGTCGTCGTGTCCGGCCATTTCGAAACCGTTTTGATTTGCAGCTCATCATGACCGTGCTCTTCGAATTTCAACCGCGCGAGGTGGGCGGTGAAGGCGCGGGCATAGATCGGCGCGCCGAGACGGGGCCAAAGATGGCCGACCGCGCCAACGTGGTCTTCATGCGCATGGGTGATGAAAATCGCGTCGATCCGGTCCTTGCGCTCCACCAGCCAAGCGATGTCGGCAAAGATGAGATCAACACCGGGGGTGCCATCCATCGAGGGGAACGTCACGCCGAGATCGACGACGATATAGCGTTCGCTGCCCGCCGGGCCATAGCCGTACACATAACAGTTCATGCCGATTTCGCCGGCGCCGCCTAACGGGAGGTAAAGAAGTCTATCGCTCATATGTTGCCCTGATCCTTATTATATTGGTGAATGACCACGAGGCCGCGAATGGTCAGGAATTCGTCAAATGCGTCAAAGAGTTTGTGGCCCTGATTGAACAAAGGCGCAAGGCCTCCGGTGGCGATGACTTGCATCGGGCGGGCATATTCGTCCTTGATCCGGTTGCAGGTCTCGCGCACGAGGCCGACGTAGCCCCAGAACACCCCCGATTGCATACAGGCGACGGTGTTGGTGCCGATCACCTTTTCCGGCATGGTCACGTCCACATGCGGGAGAGCTGCGGCTTTGAGGTGCAGAGATTCAAGCGAGGTGTTGACCCCGGGAGAGATCACGCCGCCAACATAAGCGCCATCTTCGGCCACGACATCGAATGTGGTGGCCGTGCCGAAATCAACCACAATCAGATCGCCGCCAAAGCGGTCAAACGCGGCGGCGGAATTGACCAGACGGTCGGGGCCGACCGTTGTGCCCTCGTCCACACGCGGCGCATGGGGCAAAAGACATTCGGGTTTGCCGACCACAAGGGGACGACAATCGAAGTAACGATTGGCCAGAACCCGCAGGTTAAACACCACCCGCGGTACGGTGGAGGATATGATCACCTCGGTGATGTCGGCCTCGATTTTTTGAAAATTCATCAAAGTCGCAAGCCAGACATAATATTGATCCGCCGTGCGTTGATGTTCGGTCGAGGTGCGCCATGTGGCGATGAAATCGGTCCCGTCCCAGATGGAAAAGACGGTGTTGGTGTTGCCGGTGTCGATACAGAGAAGCATTTAAAAATAAACCTCAGCGGCGGGGATGGTGAGTTTGCCATTGGATGTGGCGAGCACAAGATTGCCAAAGGCATCGACGGTTTCAAACGTGCCATGGTGCTCTTCGCGCATGGTACGCGCCCGGATCGGTTGGCCCAAACGCGCGGCCCGCGCGAGCCAGGCGGTGCGGATCGGCGCGAAGCCATAGGTGACAAATTGCGCCTCCCAATGGGCGTAAGCCGGGGCAAGCAGGTCCAGGAAGTCTTCGGGCACAACCAGCGCCCCGGTTTCATCGGCCAAGGAGACCGGGGCCACCGCGCCCTCCTCAAGCTGCGCCGGAACGGGGGCTGCGACAAGATTGACGCCAATGCCAATGGCCAAATGCGCAGGCCCACGTTCCAAAAGGATGCCCGCGACCTTGCCGCCATTGAGCAAAACATCATTGGGCCATTTCAGTGAAAACGGATCGGTGCGCCCGGTGGCGGCGACGAAAGCGTCATAAAGCGCCAGCGAGGCCACGAAGGAGCGCAAAGCCACCAGTTCCGGCCGCTCTGTAGGGAACATCAACAAGGTGGCGGCAAAATTGCCCTCGGGCATGGACCAGGCCCGGCCGCGCCGACCGTGGGCGGCGGTTTGCGACAGGGCCAAAATCCATTGCGAAAATGCGGAAGAGGCCGCGACACGCGCGGCCTCCGACATGGTGCTGTCCACCGAGGGCAGGACGGTGCGCCCTACCCCTTCGGGCCATCTGTGCAGATTACTTGACAAGGGCTTCGGCCGCGAGCGCCGCCATACCATCGACGCCAAACATATTGACGATCCCGACCAGCATGATCAGCGCAGAGAGGGTCAAAAGCGCAAAGGTCACTGGCGAGGATACTTTGTCCAAAGGATCGGTTTCAGCGCCGAAGTACATGTAATAGACGATGCGCAGGTAGTAGAACGCGCCGATCACCGACGCAATCACACCGAAGATGGCGAGATAGACGAGACCCGCCCCCCAAGCGGCCTGAAGCACGGCCAGTTTCCCGAAGAACCCAAGCATCGGCGGTACGCCCGCGAGCGAGAACAACAGCACCAGCAAAGCCAGCGCCTTGGCAGGGGAATTGCGCCAGTACAGGTTCAGAGAGGCGATGTCCGTGACCGGCTGACCATCGCGTTCCATTGTCATGATAAAGGCAAAGGTGCCGATGTTCATCGTGACATAGATCGCCATGTAGATCAGCGCCGATTGCACACCCTCGGCATTGCCCGCCGCCAAGCCCATAAGCGCAAAGCCCATGTGGGAGATCGAGGAATAGGCCATCAGGCGTTTGATGTTGGTCTGACCGATCCCGGCAATCGCGCCCAAGAACATCGAGGCCACGGCGATGACCGCAAGCACCTGTTGCCAATCGCCGGTGATACCACCAAAGGCGTCATGCAACACGCGGGCGAAAAGACCCATCGCGGCCAATTTCGGCGCGGTGGCGAAGAAGGCGGTGGTCGGTGTCGGAGCACCCTCGTAGACGTCCGGGGTCCACATGTGAAACGGCACGGCGGAAACTTTGAACGCCAGACCGGTCATGATGAAGACGAGACCAAAGAGCACCCCGAGTGGCGCGTCAACCGAGACGACCGAGAGGATACCGGCGAAAGACGTGGTGCCGGCAAAGCCGTAGACCAAGGACGACCCGTAGAGCAAAAGCCCCGACGAGAGCGAGCCCAACACGAAATATTTCAGGCCCGCTTCGGTCGATTTCACGCTGTCACGGCGGAAGGACGCGATGACATACAAGGACAGAGACATCAACTCGAGGCCCAGGTAGAGCGCCATCAAATCGCCTGCAGAGACCATCACCATCATGCCGATTGTCGAGAACAGCACAAGGATCGGGTATTCGAATTTGGCGAAACCGCGTTTGTCGAGGAAGTCATAAGACATCACCAAAACGGCAGCCCCGGCCAAGAGGATGCCAACCTTGCCAAAGCGCGAGAAGGCGTCGTCGATGAACATGCCGTGAAAAGCGTCCACCGATCCGCCGCCCCCCAAACCGATGAGCAAAGCGACGATGACAAAGACCGCGGCCGTCACCCAAGTGATCGCGCCCGCGAGTTTGTCCTTGCCGGTGTAGACCGCGAAGAGGAGCGCGAGCATGCCGTAAATGGCAAGCAAGGTTTCTGGGAGGACGATGGAGAAATCGTTGGAGGTCATGGTCCTGATCCCTTAGTGGCTTGCCGCTTCGACGACCAGATCGGCCGGCAGAGCTGCGTGATAATTGTCGATGAGGGCGGTGACCGACGGGCTGATGACATCCAGCACCAGCGCGGGGTAGACGCCCAGGAGAAGGGTCATGGCGATCAGCGGCGCAAAAATCCATTTTTCACGCGCGCTCAGATCGGTGATCGCCTTGAGGCTTTCTTTGATCAGATCGCCCAAGACCACGCGGCGGTAGAGCCAGAGCGCGTAGGCGGCGGAGAAGATCACGCCCGAGGTCGCAACCAAAGCGATCCAGGTGTTGGCTTGGAACATGCCGACGAGGGTCAGAAATTCACCAATGAAGCCCGAGGTGCCCGGCAGGCCGACGTTGGCCATGGTGAAGAACATGAACACCAGCGCATAGGCGGGCATCCGGTTCACCAGACCGCCAAAGGCGTCAATCTCGCGGGTGTGCATCCGGTCATAGATCACGCCAACGCAAAGGAAGAGCGCGCCGGAAACAAAGCCGTGCGAGATCATTTGAAAGATCGCACCGTCGAGGCCTTGTTGGTTCATCGAAAAGATACCGGCGGTGACATAGCCCATATGCGCGACCGAGGAATAAGCGATGAGCTTTTTCATATCCTCTTGCACCAAGGCCACCAGCGAGGCGTAGACGATCGCGATCACCGAGAGGACCATGACGAAATCGGCCAGGTTGGCGGAGGCCACCGGGAACATCGGGATCGAGAAACGCAGGAAGCCGTAGCCGCCCATTTTCAACAGGATCGCGGCCAGGACCACGGAGCCCGCTGTCGGGGCCTGAACGTGCGCATCGGGCAACCAGGTGTGCACCGGCCACATCGGCATTTTCACCGCAAACGAGGCGAAGAAGGCCAAGAAGGCAAGGGTTTGGAAACCGCCAACGATGTTAAAGCCCAGCACCTTGATCGTCTCGGAGGAGAAATCATGGGCCAGCAATTGCACGATGTCGGTGGTGCCTGCGTCAATATACATCGCAACCATCGCCACCAGCATGAGCACCGAGCCCAAGAAGGTGTAGAGGAAGAATTTGAACGCCGCGTAGATGCGGTTTTTGCCGCCCCAGATGCCGATGATCAGGAACATCGGGATCAGGCCGCCTTCGAAGAACAGGTAGAACAGCATCAGGTCGAGCGCACAGAACACGCCGAGCATGAGCGTTTCCAACAACAGAAACGCGATCATGTATTCTTTGACGCGCAGCTTGACGTCCCACGCGGACCAGATCGCCAAAGGCATCAAAGCGGTCGTGAGCATGACGAACAGAACCGAAATCCCGTCCACGCCCATTTTGTACTTCATCCCCATGATCCAGCTGTGTTCTTCGACCATCTGGAACCCAGTGTCCGAGGCATCAAAGCCAAAGAGCACGAACAGAGAGATCACAAAGGTGACCACGGTCGCCAAAAGCGCCACGCGTTTTGCGTTGAGTTGAGCCACCGCATCCTCGCCGCGCAGGATAAGCGCGAGCACGAGGGCGGCCATTGTCGGAAGGAAGGTGACGATAGAAAGCACGTTATCCATCAGTGTGCCCCCCCGCCGATCGACATCCAGGTAATCAAGATCACAATCCCCAAGACCATGCTAAATGCATAGGTAAAGATAAAGCCCGACTGCGCCCGGCCAGCAAGGCGGGTGAAGAAGGGCACGATGCCCATGGCGACGCCGTTGATCGCACCATCAATGGTGTCCTCGTCGCCGCGTTTCCAAAAGAACCGCCCCAGTGCCAAAAGCGGACGTACGATGAGCGCGTCATAGATCTCGTCGAAATACCATTTGTTCAGCAAGAACCGGTAGGCGACGGGTTGGCTGTCGGCCAGACGTTTCGGCAGGCTCGGGCTTTTGATGTAGAAAATCCAAGCTGTGATGAAGCCGATGAGCATCGCGATGAAGGGCGAGACCTTGACCCAGGTCGGCGCGTGGTGCGCGTCATCAAGCACGGTGTTTTCAGGCCCAACAAAGATCGCGCCTTGCGGAGCCATCGCCATGTCGCCGTGACCTGCTTCAGCAGCAACCATCGGTTCCCCGTGGGTCGTGGTCGCCGCGTCCCCATGTGCCGGAGCGGCTTCGCCCTCGGCCATGACCTCTTCATGCTGCATGGGAAGACCGAAGAATTCGGTGAATGTCTCATGATCGCCAAAGAAGCTGTTGTACCAGATCATCCCGCCGAACACCGCACCCAACGCCAAGACGCCAAGCGGCACCAGCATGACAAGCGGGCTTTCATGCGCATGATCATGAGCATGATGATCGCCGCGGGCTTTGCCGTAGAAGGTCATGAAAATCAGGCGCCACGAGTAGAAGGAGGTGAACAAGGCCGCGATGACCAGCATCCAGAAGGCATAGCCGACACCGGAGGCATAGGCGCTTTCGATGATGGCGTCTTTCGACAGGAAGCCCGCGAAACCGAAATGCGTCAACGGAATGCCGACACCGGTGATCGCCAGCGTACCGATGATCATCATCCAGAAGGTGAACGGGATTTTCTTACGCAGCGCGCCATAGTTGCGCATGTCTTGTTCGTGGTGCATCGCGTGGATCACGGAACCCGCAGACAAGAACAACATGGCTTTAAAGAACGCATGCGTCAAAAGGTGGAACATCGCCGGGCCGTAGGCGCCGACACCTGCGGCCACGAACATGTAGCCGAGCTGCGAACAGGTCGAATAGGCGATGACGCGTTTGATGTCGTTTTGCACAAGGCCGACGGTGGCCGCGAAGAACGCCGTGGTGGCCCCGATGTAGATGATGAACATCTGCGCTTGCGGTGCGTATTCAAAGATCGGCGACATGCGGCAGACCAGGAACACACCGGCGGTGACCATGGTTGCGGCGTGGATCAGCGCCGACACAGGCGTCGGGCCTTCCATCGCGTCCGGCAACCAGGTGTGCAAGAACAACTGCGCCGATTTCCCCATCGCACCGACGAACAACAAGAAGCCGATCAGGTTGGCGGCGTTCCAGTCGGTCCACAGGAAATGCAACCGCGTCTGGGCCAACATCGGCCCCGCAGCAAAGACATCATCCAAGCGAATGCTGTCGGTGAGGAAGAACAGACCAAAGATGCCGAGAGAGAAGCCAAAGTCACCCACGCGGTTGACGATAAAGGCTTTCATCGAGGCGGCGCCGGCAGAAGGCTTTTTGAAATAGAAGCCAATCAACAGGTAAGAGGCGAGACCCACGCCTTCCCAGCCAAAGAACATTTGGGCCAGGTTGTCGGCGGTGACCAGCATCAACATGGCGAAGGTGAAGAGCGAGAGATAGGCAAAGAAGCGCGCGCGGTACGGTTCGCTGTCTTTGAAATTCTCGTCATGGGCCATGTAGCCGAAGGAGTAGAGATGCACGAGGGCGGAGACCGTGTTGACCACAATCAACATGATCGCGGTGAGGCGATCCATGCGAATGCCCCAATCGACCGACAGCGCCCCGGATTCGATCCAGCGCAGCACAGTGATGTGATGGGTCTCGCCATCTTGGCCGAGGAACACGACCCAAGACAGCAATGCCGCCAGGAACAAAAGACCCGTGGTCAGATATTGCGCGCTCTTTTCGCCAATCACACGCCAGCCAAAGCCCGCGATGATCGCGCCCACAAGAGGCGCAAAAAGGATGATCGTTTCCATGGACTTTACCCTTTCATCACGTTGACGTCTTCGACGTCGATCGTGCCGCGGTTGCGGAAGAAGCTCACAAGAATGGCCAACCCGATCGCCGCTTCAGCGGCGGCCACGGTGAGCACCAGCATCGTGAAAATCTGCCCCGTCAAATCCCCGAGATACGAGGAGAAAGCGACAAGGTTGATATTGACCGACAGCAGGATCATCTCGATGGACATCAAAATGATGATGACGTTCTTTCGGTTCAAAAAGAGCCCGAAAATGCCGATGACAAACAGCGCCGCTGCGACTGTCAGGTAATGTTCAAGTCCGACCATGCCGTCCCTCAGTTCTTTCTCTCACGCCGCGTATCGCGGCCTTTGGTTCGGGGCGCGCATCGCGCAGGCGTGCCCCTCGTAATTTCGTCAGGCAGGCTTAAAGCCCCTGCCCCGGTTTGACGTCCTTGAGTTCCATGGCTTTGCCCGGATCGCGGTACATCTGTTGCAACACGTTTTGGCGTTTGACGTCCGAACGGTGGCGCAGCGTCAATACGATGGCACCGATCATCGAGACCAAAAGCACCAGACCCGCGAGTTGGAACAACATCAGATATTGGTCATACATCAACAGGCCCAAAGCGGCGGTGTTGTGAATCTCTGCCGCGTCCGGGGTGACCGACTGGCGCAGGGCTTGTGCCCCCTCCGAGGTGGTCCAATCGCCAAAGGCAAGCCCCATCTGCAACAGCAACACCACACCGATCAGCAAAGCGAAGGGCAGGTATTTCGCCATCCCGGCTTTCAACTCGGCAAAGTCCACGTCCAACATCATCACCACGAAGAGGAACAGAACCATGACGGCCCCGACATAGACGATGATCAACAACATCGCGACGAATTCCGCGCCCAACAGCACGAAAAGCCCGGAGGCGGACAAGAACGTCAGGATCAGCCAAAGCACGGAATGCACCGGGTTTTTAGAAACCACAGTGAAAAGCCCGGCCACCAACATCACGATGGCGAAGGTGTAAAAAGCGAAATCTACGACAGTCATTCACTGCCCTCCTGCGTCTCGGAGAAGACGGCCTGCGCCAACTCCAGTGCCTTTGACATTGCGGGCACACCGCCCAACATCGACATTTGATAGATCACTTCCGCGATCTCCTTTTGCGTGGCCCCCGCTTGTATCGCGTGGCGCACGGTCATTTTAAACGGCACCTCGGCCTGAGCCCCCAAAACCGTTTGCCCGGCAAGCACGACGAGCAGGCGGGTTTTGGCATCCAAACCGTCCTTGTTGAACGCATTTCCCCAAAACATTTCCAATTGTTCCTTCGACATGGTCGGGAACAGCTTGTCGAACGCCGGCATCTGGAAATTTTCCAAAGCCGGGTTGAAAGAGGCAGCCATCTTTTGGCTTTGTTCGATCATTCTGCGAAAAGTTTGGTGAAATCATTCATGGGAATCCCTTACCGATACGGTGCATCGAGTTCGAGGTTACGGGCGATTTCCGCTTCCCACACCGCGCCGTTTTCAAGCAGTTTTTCCTTGTCGTAAAACAGCTCTTCGCGGGTCTCGGTGGCGAACTCGAAATTCGGACCTTCGACGATGGCATCGACCGGACAAGCCTCTTGGCAAAAGCCACAGTAGATGCATTTGGTCATGTCGATGTCATAGCGCGTGGTGCGGCGCGAGCCGTCTTCGCGCGGTTCGGCATCAATGGTGATCGCCTGCGCCGGGCAAATTGCTTCGCACAGTTTGCAGGCAATGCAACGCTCTTCGCCGTTCGGATAGCGACGCAGCGCGTGCTCGCCGCGGAAACGCGGAGACAGAGGTCCCTTTTCATGCGGGTAGTTGATCGTCGCCTTGGGCGCAAAGAAATACCGCAACCCGATTTTGAAACCGGCAATGATGTCGGTCATCAGGAAGTATTTCACAGCGCGGCTGTAATCGAAGGGAGTGTCGGTTTGAGCCATGATCAGCCTCCAATCGCCCAGCGGGCATAGAACCCACCGAAGACTTCGAATTTTGCAAGGAATGCCACCAGAACGACCCAGAACAGCGACAGCGGCAGGAAGACTTTCCAACCAATGCGCATCAACTGGTCGTAGCGGTAGCGCGGCACGATGGCTTTGACCATCGAGAAGATAAAGAAGAAGAACAACATCTTGCCGACGAGCCAGAGGATACCGTCCGGCAGGAATTCAACCGGGGAGTTCCAGCCGCCAAAGAACAAGATCGACACGAGCGCGCACATCAGCACCACGGCCATCAATTCGCCCATCATGAACAACAGGAACGGTGTGGAGGAATATTCGACCTGATAACCAGCCACGAGTTCCGATTCCGCTTCGGGCAAATCGAACGGCGGGCGGTTGGTTTCGGCCAGCGCGGAGACGAAGAACAACACCACCATCGGGAAATGCGGCAACCAGTACCAAGAGAAAATCCCGGCCCCGTCTTGCGCCGCGACGATGTCGCCAAAGTTCATCGAGCCGGTGGAAATCACCACACCGATGATGATCAAGCCGATGGAGACCTCATAGGAAATCATCTGTGCCGCAGAGCGCAGCGCCCCCAAGAACGGGTATTTCGAGTTCGACGCCCAACCGCCCATGATCACGCCGTAGACCTCAAGCGAGGAGATGGCGAAGATATAAAGGATCGCGACGTTCAAATCGGCAATCACCCAACCCTCGTTCCATGGGATCGCTACCCAGGCGATACAGGCGGTGACAAAGGTGATCATCGGCGCAAGGTAAAAGACAAATTTGTCCGCCCCCGCAGGCACAACCACCTCTTTCACGATGTATTTGATAAAGTCCGCAAAGGACTGCAACAAACCAAAGACGCCCACGATATTGGGGCCTTTGCGCATCTGGACCGCCGCCCAGATTTTACGGTCGCCATACATCAAAAAGGCGAGCGCAACGAACAAAGGCACCAAGACCAACAGACATTGTCCGAGGACCAGGAGCGCAATGCCCAGATTTGTTGTCGTGAAAAATTCGACCATGTCTTAGCCTCTCACACCATCGGTATTCTATTTTCCCGGCAGTTTGCCACCACGACCTCAGCGTCGAGTTTGCTTACACCATCGGGGAGCGCTGGCGAGATGGTGTAAACAGCATCCGCGCGCCAAATTCCAGCCTCTTGTGCGACATTCGTGCGCACATGTCGTGCAAATCCGAAACCACGGATCAGCGTATATTGCGCGGCGGCGCATTCTGCATAAGCCACCACATTTTTTTCGCCCTCATGGCCCCGAAAGGACACAAGAAAATTGACCAGATCGCCGTCCAAAAGCCGGGTCTCAACACCGAGATACTCACGGACCTGCGCCGCACGCCCCACCTGTGCGTTCGGGGTCGCAGGAGCCGCCATCGCACAGCCCGCAAGCGGGACGAGCGCAGCCAGCGCCAGCGCCTGAACGGCGGAGGGATATGCGGTGGGTGCGGCCATTATTCCGCAGCCATCGCCGTGTCTTTGCGGGCTTTCGCCTGCGCCGACAATTCCGCCATCAATGCGGATGCCCGTGCAATCGGGTTGGTCAGGTAGAAATCTTTGACCGCATTGCGGAAGGTGGCCGTGCCAAGCTTTTTGGTGGCCAAGGGTGACCATGTATTTTCCGCCACCTCGTCGATCAGTGCCAGATGCGGCACCTCAGCGATCAAAGCGTTGCGCAACTGCGCCAGTGAGTCATAGCCCAACTTGGCCCCGACTTCGGCAGAGAGCGCGCGAATGATCGCCCAGTTTTCTTTTGCCTCGCCAGGTGGGAAAGCGGCGCGTAGCGCAAGCTGCGGGCGACCTTCGGCGTTCACGAACAAGCCGTTTTCTTCGGTGTAGGCAGCGCCCGGCAGGATCACGTCAGCGCGGTGTGCACCACGGTCGCCGTGGCTGCCTTGATAGATGACAAACGCGCCCTCGCCCACTTCGACCTCATCCGCGCCGAGGTTGTAAATCGCTTCGGCCCCGTCGAGCGCCGCCGCCAGGCCGCCCTCGGTGGTGGCATTCACATCCATCGCACCGACGCGCGAGGCCGCGGTGTGCAGGATCATCAGCTTGGATTTGGTGGCTTCAGCCAACTGCATCGCGGCGGCCAAAACGGCCTCGCCATCGGCTTCGTTGATTGCGCCTTGGCCGACGATCACGAGTGAAGGCTGATCGAGAACCGCGCCGTAGTCTTTGTTCAACAGGCTGTCCAAAGCGGCACGGTCGGTGCCAACATGGGCATATTTATAGGTGAGATCAACGGCTTCGCCGACCAAACCGATATTGGCGCCATTGGCCCAAGCGCGGCGGATACGCGCGTTCAACACCGGTGCTTCGTCGCGCGGGTTGGTGCCGATGAGTTGGATGAATTTCGCCTCATCAATGTCAGCGATCGTCGCAGTGCCCGCATAAGCGGCACGGTTGCCGCTTGGCAGTTTTGCGCCATCAATGCGGCATTCAATCGCCCCACCCAGACCTTCGACCATTTGTTTGAGCGCGAAAACCGCCTCAACCGGGGCCAAATCGCCAACCAAAGCGGTGACTTTTTTGCCCTTCAAACCCGCAGCGGCGGCAGAGAGAGCCTCAGACCAAGTGGCTTTGCGCAGCTTGCCGTTTTCACGGATGTACGGCGTGTCCAAACGCTGACGACGCAGACCGTCCCACACGAACCGGGTCTTGTCGGAAATCCATTCTTCGTTCACGCCATCATGGTTGCGCGGCAGGATGCGCATCACTTCGCGCCCCTTGGTGTCGACGCGGATGTTAGACCCGAGCGCATCCATCACGTCGATGGATTCGGTCTTGGTCAATTCCCACGGACGGGCGGTGAAGGCGTAGGGTTTAGAGGTCAGCGCACCGACCGGGCAAAGATCAATGATGTTGCCCTGAAGGTTCGAAACCAGCGTTTCGTTCAAATAAGAGGTGATTTCGGCATCTTCGCCGCGCCCGGTTTGGCCCATCTGGGTGATGCCCGCGACCTCGGTCGTGAAGCGCACGCAGCGGGTGCAGGAAATACAACGGGTCATCGTGGTCGCGACGAGCGGGCCAAGATCAAGATCCTCGGTCGCACGTTTCGGTTCGCGGTAGCGCGAGAAATCCACACCATAGGCCATGGCTTGGTCCTGCAAATCGCATTCGCCGCCTTGGTCGCAAATCGGACAATCGAGCGGGTGGTTGATCAGCAGGAATTCCATCACCCCTTCGCGGGCCTTTTTGACCATCGGCGAATTGGTTTTCACCACCGGCGGCGCACCCTCCGGCCCCGGACGCAAATCTTTGACCTGCATCGCGCAACTTGCGGCGGGTTTCGGCGGACCGCCGACAACTTCGACCAGACACATGCGGCAGTTGCCCGCAATAGAGAGCCGTTCGTGGTAGCAAAACCGCGGCACTTCGACACCAGCCTGTTCGCAGGCCTGAAGCAGTGTCAGGCGCGGATCGACCTCGATCTCGGTCCCGTCAATGATGATTTTGCGCGTATCTGCCATGTTCTAATCACCTGTTTTTCATGAGTTTGCCAAGCGCTGTCTTGTCGCAATCTCAGCTGTTCCAAAGGCACAGAGCGCCTTCGTATTGTTAGGATCGACACCGCGCGCCGACAACATGTCGTCCGCCGCTTGTGCCAGTTGCGCAAGATAGGATTCGTCGCGCAGCAAAATGATTTGAGCCGAGCCATACCCGGTCTCGTCGATATAGGCGACCATCTCGGCCGTCTGTTTTTTAAGCTGCGCCTTGCGCGGCGCAATCGTGTCACACTCTGAAATCAACCGGGTCGAAATCAGCGACTGAACCATGATCTCTTTGATCACGGTATCCTCGGTGATCAGCTTTTGTGTCTGCGCCAGTGCGGGCGTGGCCAAAAGCGTCATCGCGATCAAAGCGACATGATATGTCAAACGCGCGCTCATGATTTATCCTTCAAAAAAGACCCAATGATCGAGCCGCGTGCAATCTCCGCTTTGCCAAAGGCACAAAGCCCCTCCGATGTGGTCGGGTCAAAGCCAGAGGCGCGAATATAGGCGGTTCCGAGGTCGCGAATGCGCGCCTCTTCGGCGTCGCTATCGACATAGGCACGGATTTCATCGTCCGAATAGCCCAACGCGGAGGCTTTGCTTTTCAGCCCCCACAGAAAGGACAGGCCTTTCATTTTCTTCACGTCGATGGTCGGGCATTCATCCGCAACCTCAATCGCCAGCCCGGCCCAAAGCATGTTTTGGTCAATCTCTTTGACCTCGCGCAGAGGCGGCAAATCGGCGGCGGCCACAGGCCCGGCGATGAGGGCAAAGGCCAATGTCAAAGAAGAGGCGATATGTTTGAAAGATGTCATAGGGTCACTCCGCAGCTATGGGCCGACAGCTTTTCGTTTTGAAAAGCGTGGCCTCCGTCAGATACGACCAGCCAAAGGCATGATCGCTGTCCCCATGTGTGTCTTTGTAGGCCAGGCGTTCGAGCGCCTCGTCCAATGTGGGCTTATGC
Organism: Roseobacter sp. TSBP12; assembly: GCF_009129705.1. Lineage (NCBI taxonomy): Bacteria > Pseudomonadati > Pseudomonadota > Alphaproteobacteria > Rhodobacterales > Roseobacteraceae > Roseobacter > Roseobacter sp. TSBP12. The sequence continues at coordinate 20,458 of NZ_PYIB01000036.1, read as the reverse complement.
CCTTTCTCGACAAACCACATCACAAAATGCGGCCTGGTCATGACCTCGAACCACTCTTGGCGGCGGTCGTAGACCTGTTTGTGGACCGTGTTATAGACGAAGTTTTCCAAAGACTGGACATCTTCCCACACGGTCAGGTTGGAGACGAATTGCGCGTCTCCACCGATGGCGTTTTCAGTGTTGCCAGTCCCCGGCTCCCCGGAGCCCTCCATCATCCACACGAAACCCGGCATGCGTTTGCCAAGCCCGTTGATCCGGTCCAGCGCGCCCATGAACTCCGCCACGCGCGGGTCATCGGTGGGCGCGATGAGGCGTCCAACGTTGAGTTCCGCGATATGATGGCTGGTGTTCATGATTGCTCTTCAGTCCCAGATCACTCTGCCGCCATGGCGCCCATGCGCCCGGTTTTCTTGGCTTTGATACGGTCTTCGATCTCTTCGCGGTAGTGGCGGATGAGACCTTGGATCGGCCAGGCGGCGGCGTCGCCAAGCGCACAAATGGTGTGGCCTTCGACCTGTTTCGTGACATCGAGCAACATGTCGATCTCTTCGATCTCCGCGTCGCCCGTGACCAAACGATCCATGACGCGCATCATCCAGCCGGTGCCTTCGCGGCACGGTGTACACTGGCCACAGCTTTCGTGTTTAAAGAACGACGCCAGACGCCAGACGGCTTTGATCACATCGACCGAGTTGTCCATGATGATCATACAGCCGGTGCCGAAGGAGGATTTGTTTTCCCGCATCCAGTCGAAATCCATGATCGCATCTTCCAAAGCGTCTTTCGGCAAGATCGGGCAAGACGCCCCGCCCGGAATGATGGCTTTGAGATTGTCCCACCCGCCGCGAATACCGCCGCCGTGACGTTCGATCAATTCACGCACCGGCATGGACATGGATTCCTCAAACACGCAGGGCGTGTTGACGTGGCCAGTGAGGGCAAACAATTTGGTGCCGACGTTGTTCGGACGCCCAAAGGACGAGAACCACTCCGCGCCACGCCGCAGAATAGTCGGGACAACAGCGATGGATTCCACGTTGTTCACCGTGGTCGGGCAACCATAAAGACCCGCGCCCGCCGGGAAAGGCGGTTTCATCCGCGGCATGCCCTTTTTGCCCTCCAGGCTTTCGAGCAACGCGGTTTCTTCACCACAGATATAGGCCCCTGCCCCATGGTGCAGATAGACGTCGAAATCATAGCCGGATTTGCACGCGTTGCGCCCGATCAGACCGGCATCATACGCCTCGTCAATTGCCGCCTGAAGCGCCTCTTTTTCGCGGATATATTCACCGCGAATGTAGATGTAAGCGGCACAGGCACCCATGGCGAACCCGGCGATCAGCGCGCCCTCGACCAGCGTGTGCGGGTCGTGACGCATGATTTCGCGGTCCTTACAGGTCGCGGGTTCGGATTCATCGGCGTTGATCACCAGATAGGCCGGGCGTCCGTCAGACTCTTTCGGCATAAACGACCATTTGAGGCCCGTCGGGAAACCCGCACCGCCACGACCCCGCAGGCCGGAGGCCTTCATCTGGTCGATGATCCAATCCCGGCCATTGGCCATGATGCCAGCCGTGCCATCCCAGTGGCCACGCTTTTGCGCGCCCGCAAGGCTACGGTCATTCATACCGTAGAGGTTGGTAAAGATCCGATCCTGATCCTTGAGCATAGCTCTCGTCCCTTCAGTCCTGCTGACGCCGGTCGCGCCAGATCTGATAAATCACCACAAACGCCCAGACAAATGCCGCGAGCGCTGCCAGATCGAGGAGAAACACGAAACGCGTTTGCATCGCGAATTTCCCGCCCAACCATTGCGCCCCGAGCCACACCAGCATTGTCACGGCGATCACCACGGAGACCATCCGTGCCTTCTTCGCCAATGCTTGGTCTTTATCGGGGGCCATTTTTCTTCCTTAGTAGACGTCGCCCTTTTGGACGCGTTTCGAAAACTCTGTCTCGCCGCCTGCGGCAAGGATTTTGGCCTGTTCGGCCCATTTGCTCAGCTGTGCCGCCGAGGTGCCTTTGAGTGCTGCCCCCAGATCTTCGATCTCGGTGGCGCTCAGGGCCGCAACCTGGGCGAAGGTCACGATGCCACGTTCATGGAGTTGGACCTCGATCTTCGGCCCCACGCCTTTGATCTCTTTGAGATCATCCGCGCCAGAAACGGCCGCAGCGGCCGGGACTTCAGCCACGGTTTCGGCAACCGGCTCAACCACCTCTTCAACCACCTCAGCAGGCTCATCCTCAATGGGACGCGCCCGCTCAGAGGCCGCAGCCGCAGCCGAGCGCACTTCGCGCGTGTCCGCCGCATGATGCTCCACCGCAATCTCCGGTGCCGCAGACATCGGCTCATCGCCCACGGAGGTCGCCGCCATCAAGCCAGCCGTGGTCACATCCGCCTCAGGGTGACCGTTGTCCACGGAACGCATTGTCTCCTTGTCCTCGGTCTCCTTGTCCTCGGTCTCCGAGTCCTCATACCAGCCGATCCACAACAGGATCGCCACCAAAAGCGCCACAAGAACGCCAACGATCAAAGAAGCCGCCGTGGAATAGCCTGCAATCCACAACAGCGCCATAAAGGCCAAAACGCCTATGATGGCTGAAATCAGCCCAATCTTAAGGGTTTTCCCCGAAGTCGTCTCAGTCATCGCATCGCTCCTTTAATCCCTGTTGGTTCAATACCATACGGGCCTTTTGGCCTCTTAGGTCAGTCGTATTTGGCGCGTTTGGAAAACTCGGTGCTGCCGCCTGCCGCCAAAATCTTGGCTTGATCGACCCAACCATCACGTGCAATGCGGCCTTTGAATTTCAGGTTCTCATCGACCCATTCAATTTCCTCAGCGGTCCATTTGGCAATTTGGTCGAAATGCCAGAATCCCATGGCATTCAACGTTTCTTCCAATTTCGGGCCCACACCTTTGAGCATCTTGAGATCATCGGCCCCGGCTTTGCGCGGGGCTTTCATCGTGCGGGGTTTCTTTTGGGCGGGCGCGTCTGCCACAGCGGCGTCTACTTTAGGTGCCACAGCTTTGGGCGTCGCTTTGGGGGCCGCCTTTTTCGCCTCTGCCGCCTGTTGCACGGCGGATTTCGCCGGGGCTGCGGGTTTCGGCGGGGTCGGTTTTGATCCGCCTTTGGAAATCCATGGCGTCAACAGCGGCACTTCGGTGCCATCAATGCGTTTGATCGTGTCGCCAATGTCCACCGCGCGCTGCACAGAGCCGTTGTACTGTGCGCCCGTGCCTTTGTACTCGGCCAAAGTCACCAGTTCACCCGCAGGCTCGGACGAGAAGCGGCCGGTTTGCGAGCCGGGAAGCGGCACATTGCCGGCGGCCATGTCGTCCAAGAGTTTGGAGAAATTCTCCGCCGTCAGGTCTTCATAATAGTCTTTGCCGATCTGGGCCATTGGCGCGTTGGCGCAAGCGCCCAGACATTCGACCTCTTCCCACGAAAACTTGCCATCTGCAGAGACCGTATGCGGCGTCGGGGAGATTTTCTCTTTGCACACAGAGATGATGTCGCCAGAGCCACAAATCATACAGGTGGTGGTGCCACAAACCTGAATATGCGCCACCGAACCGACAGGCGCGAGTTGGAACATGAAATAGAAGGTCGCCACTTCGAGCACGCGGATGTAGGGCATGCCCAACATATCCGCGACCGTTTCCAGCGCCGGTTTGGTCAACCAACCAGTCTGTTCCTGCGCCCGCCACAACAGCGGGATGACCGCAGAGGCCTGACGCCCTTCAGGATATTTCGCGATTTGGCCCTCGGCCCAGGCAAGGTTTGCCGGGGTGAATGCGAAAGAGGCCGGTTGTTCATGATAAAGACGGCGCAGCATTAGCGGTCGACCTCCCCAAACACGATGTCCATGGTGGCGATGAGGGCGGACACGTCAGCCAATTGGTGACCTTTCGCCATATGATCCATCGCCTGCAAATGTAGATAGCCGGGCGCGCGCAATTTGGCGCGGTAGGGTTTGTTGGTGCCGTCCGAGACCATATAGACACCGAATTCGCCTTTGGGCGCTTCGACGGCTGCATACACTTCGCCCTCGGGCAATTTGAAGCCCTCGGTGTAAAGTTTGAAGTGGTGGATGAGCGCCTCCATCGAGGTTTTCATATCCGCCCGCTTCGGCGGGGTCAGCTTGCCACGCGCCAAGACATCGCCTTGGTTTTCCGGCAATTGCAGCAGGGCCACCGCCTGTTTGATGATCTTGGTCGACTCGTACATTTCCTGCATCCGGCACAGATACCGATCATAGCAATCGCCATTGGTGCCGACCGGAATTTGGAAATCGAATTCGTCGTAGCACTCATAAGGCTGCGCCCGGCGCAAATCCCATGCCATGCCGGAGCCGCGCACCATCACACCCGAAAAGCCCCAATCCAGCGCCTCTTGTTCGGAGATCACACCAATATCCACGGTCCGCTGTTTGAAAATCCGGTTTTCGGTCAGCAAGTAATGGATGTCGTCCAAAATTTTGGGGAAGTGATCGGCCCAGGCGTCGATATCCGCCAAAAGCTCCGGCGGCAGGTCCTGGTGCACACCACCGGGCCGGAAATAGGCGGAGTGCAGACGCGCACCACAGGCGCGCTCGTAAAAGATCATCAGCTTTTCGCGCTCTTCAAAGCCCCAAAGCGGCGGAGTCAGCGCGCCGACGTCCATCGCGCCGGTGGTGGTGTTCAACAGGTGGTTGAGCACGCGGCCAATCTCGGAATAGAGCACGCGGATGAGCGAAGCGCGTCGCGGGATTTCGACACCTGCGAGTTTCTCGATCGCCAAGCACCATGCATGTTCCTGATTCATCGGCGCCACATAATCGAGGCGGTCGAGATAGGGCAGGTTTTGCAAATAGGTGCGGCTTTCCATCAGCTTTTCGGTGCCGCGGTGCAACAACCCAATATGCGGGTCGGCGCGTTCCACAATCTCACCGTCAAGCTCAAGCACCATCCGCAACACGCCGTGCGCAGCCGGGTGTTGGGGGCCAAAGTTGATGTTGAAATTGCGGATCTTTTGTTCGCCCGGTTGGGCGTCCCGCGAACCATCATCATAGGTATTTTGCCGGATGTCGCCGTCCATCATTCAGATCCTCGCCATATTCGCCTGCCACCGCGCGGGTAACGGGCCAAAGGTCTTTTCTACATAGGCATATTGCGGGGCCAGAAATTCCGCCGCTTCACACCGCTGTTTGTCACTCAGTTTCAATTTCACGCCCTCATGGGCACGGAGTTCTTTTTTCACGGGGTTCTCCGCGATCCCCAAAAAGGCGCAGAGCGTCTTAAGCCCCTCGCCCGTCAAAAGGTCTTCGGTAAAGCCCACCAGGAGCTTGCCTTCGGGGACCGCGCGTTTGAGCTTTTCCGCGATCTCCACATAATCCCCACGTGACGTAATTTGGGTTTCCAGCCCTTGTTTCACGACGCGGTCCATGATCCGCTGCGCCTTGTCTGGAATCTGTTCACCGGGCTGTAGCTGGTGTATCGCCTGCATGCGCACATGCGACCACAACCGCCCCACCGGGTCGCGCATCAAAAAGACAAAGCGCACATCGGGCGCCATATGCGCCATCCGTCGCAGCCGCGCCTCGGACAAAAGCGCATAGGCAGGCGTGATGTCACAAGCAACTTTGCGCTCGTCGAGTCCCTCCAGAAGGTAAACGAGATAATCTTCCTCACCGTCTTCACCACGCTCCAACATGCTTACCACGGCAGCTACATCGGCAATCTGGCGTTGAATATTCAGGCTTTTCCACACATCCAGATCAGCTTCGGCCGCGGCCAGTTGCCGTTCAAGATCGGCCCGCCGTCGCGATAAGGTCTTCAACTGATACTGATAAGTATCGAAGTCCACCGTGTCGAAATAGTGAATCTCTTTGATGGACCGCGCATAGACGTCCGGGTGATTGCGCAAATAGCGGTAAAGCGAGCTTGTGCCCGCTTTGGTCGCACCTACACAGATCAAGATGGCCGGATCGTCACTCACGGGGCTTACGCTCCCTTCTCGTCACCGGGGAGGATGTATTTGGCCCCTTCCCACGGAGAAAGGTTGTCAAACTGGCGGTATTCCTGAACCAGGGACACCGGCTCATAAACCACGCGCTTGAGTTCATCGTCATAGCGCACTTCGGTGTAGCCGGTGGTTGGGAAATCCTTGCGCAACGGGTAACCACGGAAACCGTAGTCGGTTAGGATGCGCCGCAGATCCGGGTGGCCGGAGAAAATGATCCCAAACATGTCGAACACTTCGCGCTCAAACCAACCGGCGGAGGGGTGAACCGAGATGATCGAAGGGATCGTCTCATCTTCGCGCACGGCGGTTTTGATCCGAATGCGGTGGTTTTGATACATCGACAGAAAGTGATAGACCACGTCAAACCGCGCCTCGCGGCTTGGGTGATCCACCGCGGTGATGTCCACCAGCGAGGAGAATTTGCAGGTGCCGTCGAGTTGCAAAAACTCCACGAAATCCACAATCCCCGCCGGTGTCACCGTGATCGTCAATTCGCCAAAGGTGATCTCGGTCGAAATCACATCCTCCGGGCGTTTGAATTCAATATGGGCGCCGAGTTCTTGAAGGGCTTCGCTCATCGTCAATCTCCTTAGCGCGCAATCGTGCCAGTGCGGCGCATTTTGCGTTGCAACTGAAGAATGCCATACATCAACGCCTCAGCAGTCGGCGGGCAACCCGGAACATAAATGTCGACGGGCACAATGCGGTCACAGCCGCGCACAACCGAATAGCTGTAGTGATAATAACCACCGCCATTGGCGCAGGACCCCATCGAGATCACATAGCGCGGTTCTGGCATCTGGTCATATACCTTGCGCAGAGCCGGGGCCATTTTATTGGTCAGGGTGCCCGCAACGATCATCAAATCGGACTGACGCGGAGAGGCGCGTGGCGCTGTGCCGTAGCGCTCAAGATCATAGCGCGGCATCGAGGTGTGCATCATCTCGACGGCGCAGCAGGCCAAACCAAAGGTCATCCAGTGCAACGAGCCGGTGCGCGCCCAGTTGATGAGATCCTCGGTCGAGGTCAACAGAAAGCCTTTGTCCTGAAGCTCTTTGTTCAGCACTTGAGTGGAATTCTCTTTGTCCACGCCCGCAGTATTTGCAGAGGTCATCACGCCCATTCCAGCGCCCCTTTCTTCCATTCGTAGGCAAAACCTACGGTCAGAACGCCCAAGAACACCATCATCGACCAAAATCCGGTCATGCTCAGGTCCTTAAAGGCGACGGCCCAAGGAAAGAGAAAGGCGATTTCGAGGTCAAAAATGATGAACAGGATCGACACAAGGTAGAACCTGACGTCGAACTTCATCCGCGCGTCGTCAAAGGCGTTAAAGCCACATTCATAGGCCGACACTTTTTCCGGATCCGGGTTGCGTACGGCAATGATGAGGGCGGCGAAAATAAACACAAGACCCAGCGCAATGGCGAGGCCAAGGAAGATGACGATGGGGAGGTAGTCCCGAAGCAAAACGTCCACGTGCGGCTCCTTGATAGGCGCGCGTGCGGGTCTCTGAAAGAGAAGCGACCTTAGGCGCGCGGCAATGCTAGCTTGTCGTGGTTTAGCCCTCTGTGGCAGAGGGGTCAACCGAACCGAGGTGGAGAAAGCCCTTTGTTTCGAGGCCGCTGACAAGTTTTTTTGATCGAAATGCGACTTGGAGCGGATTGTGCCGTGAAATTCAGCTTTGACGCGATTCGAAGCGCTTTACCCTATCGTTTCACTCGGATATAGGGACACGTCCCCTCCAGAAGATATAGGGTACCCCGCCGATATATGATGTGACCGCCTAAGCGCACTCTGCGACCGCCGCCACCTCATCGCGAATGATCCGCGCCAGTGTCGCACAGTCCTCAAGCGAAAAGGTCAAGGGCAGGCGCATATCGACAATCGCCCGCAACACCCGGTCACTGTCGGGCAAAGGCTGAGGATCAGCGTAGCGCCAAGAATCATAGCGCGAGGTAAAGGCCACCGGCTCCGCCGCGCCAAACCATTTCAAATCCACACCGCGCTTGCCGCAGCCCGCCACCACCGCTTCGATTTTTTCGTCCGGCCAATCGAGTAAAAGGAACTGAATCGACGAGCCAACAAAGCGTTCTTGTTGCGGACGCACAATGCGCGTCAGCCCCGGCACATCTGCCAGCCCCTCCTCAACCATCCGGTAACGCGCGTTCCAATTGTCCACCTGAGAGGTCAGGTTTTGCAACTGCACCCGCAGGATCGCCGCCCGCAAATGATCCATCCGACCCGACACATTTGGCGTGTCATATTTGATCTTTTCGAACACTTCCGGGGCCGGTCCGGCGGTGTGTTTGGGGTATAACATGTACGAACCGGACAACATGATGGCGCGCGCCGCGATTTCATCCTCATCGGTGACGAGCAACCCGCCCTCCCCCGAATTGATGTGTTTATAGGTCTGGGTCGAATAGCAGCCGATGATCCCGTGCCGCCCCGAGGGCACACCATCCCAAGCCGCACCCATCGTATGCGCGCAATCTTCGATCACCGCCACACCCGCGCCGTTACAGATATACATCAGCGCATCCATATCCGCGATATGCCCACGCATATGCGACAGCATCAAAACCTTGGCCCCGCTCTCGGAGATTTTCACCTGAAGATCATCGAGATCAATCACCAGCCCCTCGGTCACCCCAACAAACACCGGGCGCGCACCGACCGACGCAATCGCGCCCGGCACGGGGGCCAAGGTAAAGGCATTGGTCAAAACCGGCTCCCCCGGCTGCACCTCAAGCGCGCGCAGAGCACAGCCCAACGCATAGCCGCCCGAGGCCACGGCGAGGCAATATTTCGCCCCGGTGACGGCGGCAAACTCCTCCTCCAAAAGCGCAACCTCGCCTTTTTCCCCCGGCAAAGTGTTGTAACGATGCAGCCGTCCCGAACGCATCACTGCTACGGCGGCCTCAATCGCCGCCTCCGGGATTGGCTCTTGTTGCGTGAAATTTCCGGTGAAGACCTCAGATGTCATCCGATCAACTCCTGTGTCACGCGGGCCAGATCATCATAATGATGCAACAGCGCCTCGGGAGACAAATCACGCACGCCCTCGCCATCCGGGCCAAAGGTCACCAACGCACAAGGTACGCCCGCCGCCCGCGCCGTTTTGCGGTCCGTGTCGGTGTCCCCCACCAAAAAGCTCTGCGCCAAGACCCCGCCCGCCTCTGACACAGCGGCCAGATAGGGTTTGGGATCAGGTTTCGAGACCCCCACTGTTTTCGCGCCAATCATCGAGGCAAACAAATCGCGCACGCCCAAACGGGTGAGCAACCGATCGGCCAGATCCTCGGGCTTATTGGTGCAGATGCCCACCGCATAGCCCTTTGATTTCAAACCCTCAATCGCGGCAACCGCGCCGGGATAAAGCTGTGTGTGGATATCAATCGCCTCGCCATATGCTGCCAGCAAAAGCGGATATTGCGCCATCACGTCGGCCTCGGAAAACCCCGGCTGCACCTTTGAAAACCCAAGCGTCAACATCGCCCGCCCGCCATGAAAGGCGGTGGACGCGTCCGCGACCGGGTCCAACACATCACCATAGCCAAGCCCACGAAAACAGGCATTGGCGGAGGCGATCAGATCGGCGGAAGTGTCCGCCAACGTGCCATCGAGATCGAAAATCACCGTGCGCATGGTCTCTCCCTATGCCTCTTCTTCGCTGTCGCAACTCCGACCCGGTCACCCAGCTTTGGCAAACTGTCGCGCATCGCTGTAATGTGACGTCAAAATAAGTGAAGCGGTTTCACCGCAACTGGCCTTGCGGCCCTCTCTCCCATGGGTAAAACGACAGACAGATAAAGAAAAGAGCAGATCGGGACCCAAATCACATGGCCACAGCCCTCATTCTTTTGGCCGCAGGCCAAGGCACGCGGATGAACTCCGACCTCCCCAAGGTGTTGCACCCCATCGGCAACGCGCCGATGTTTGCCCATGCGCTGGCCTCCGGTGCCGCATTGGACCCTGCCCGCACGGTGGTCGTGGTTGGGCACGGCGGCGATCTTGTGGCGCGCGAAGCGCATAAGATTGACGAGGACATCCTCATCGCCCGCCAAGACGAACAACTGGGCACTGCCCATGCGGTGTTGCAGGCAAAGGAGGCTTTGGATGGGTTCGAGGGCGACGTCTTCATCCTCTATGGCGACACGCCTTTTGTGTCTGAAGATACGATCTTGCGCATGGCCGAAGCCCGCCGGACCCATGACGTGGTGGTGCTGGGCTTTGAGGCCGCTGATCCGGGTCGCTACGGACGCTTGGTGATGGTCGGTGACAAACTGACCCGCATTGTAGAATATAAAGACGCCACGGAAGCCGAACGCGCGATCACCCTGTGTAACTCCGGGCTGGTCGCCGCAGACGCTAACGTATTGTTTGACCTGTTGGACCAAGTCGGAAATGACAATGCGGCGGGGGAATATTACCTGCCCGACATTATTGAAATCGCTTGGAAATCGGGATGGACAGCGACGGCGGTCTCTTGCGCCGAAACCGAAACCTTAGGCGTCAACACCCGCGCGGAACTGGCCCGCGCCGATGGCATTTTCCAAGCCGCCAAACGCGCCGAGGCGCTGGAGAATGGCGTCACGTTGATGGCGCCTGAGACGGTATTTTTCTCGCTCGACACCTATCTGGGCCGGGACGCAGTGATTGAACCGAATGTGATCTTTGGCCCCGGCGTGACGGTCGAAAGCACCGCGCGCATTCGGGCCTTCAGCCACCTTGAGGGCTGTCATGTGTCGATGGGATCGACCGTCGGTCCCTTTGCACGGCTGCGCCCCGGCGCGGAACTGGCGAACAACGCCCATATCGGCAATTTCGTCGAGGTCAAAAACGCTCAGATCGGCGAAGGCACCAAGGTCAATCACCTCAGCTATATCGGCGACGCCGACATCGGCGATGGCACCAATATCGGCGCGGGCACGATCACCTGTAACTATGACGGCGTCTTCAAACACCGCACCACGGTGGGACGCGATGCCTTTATCGGCTCCAACACAATGCTGGTCGCCCCGGTCACCGTGGGCCATGAGGCGATGACCGCGAGCGGATCTGTGATCACCTCTGACGTGCCAAACGGCGCCTTGGCAATTGGACGCGCCAAGCAAGTGAACAAACCTATGTTGGCGGTGCGAATGTTCGAAAAGTTAAAGTCTCTCAAAGCTAAAAAGCAAAAAGGGCAGTAAAATGTGTGGTATTGTCGGTATCTTGGGAAATCATGAAGCCGCCCCGATCCTTGTCGAGGCGCTTAAACGGTTGGAATATCGCGGCTATGATAGCGCCGGGATTGCCACGGTTCACGAAGGCAAGATCGAGCGTCGCCGCGCCGTTGGCAAGTTGGCGAACCTGTCGGATTTGTTGGTGCATGAACCTCTGGCGGGGAAAACCGGCGTGGGCCAAACCCGCTGGGCCACCCATGGCGCCCCCTCCGTGACCAACGCCCACCCGCATAAATCCGGTCCTGTCAGCGTTGTCCATAACGGGATCATCGAGAATTTCCGCGAATTGCGCGCAGAGCTGGCCGAAAAGGGCTATCCCCACAACACCGACACCGACACCGAGCCGGTCGCGCTTTTGTGTCATAGCTTCATGGATGCGGGCAAAACGCCGGTGGAAGCCGCCATGGCGACGGTGGACCGGCTTGAAGGCGCCTTTGCGCTCTGTTTCATGTTCGACGGCGAGGAGGATCTTTTGATCGCGGCCCGCAAAGGCGCGCCGCTGGCCATCGGTTACGGTGACGGCGAGATGTTCGTTGGCTCAGACGCCATCGCGCTTGCCCCCATGACCCATCAGATCACCTATCTCGCAGATGGCGACCGCGCCGTGCTCAGTCGCGTGAGCGTCGAGATTTTCGACGAAACCGGCGCACAGGTCCAGCGCGAGCGTCGCGAAATCCGCATGGATTCCGCGCGGATCGAAAAAGCCGGGCACAAACATTTCATGGCCAAGGAAATTGCCGAACAACCAACGGTAATTTCCGAGGCGCTGGCCTATTATCTGGCCAATGACGGTGCGGGGATCATCCTCCCCGATCCGGGCATTGATTTCTCCGCTTTTGATCGCATCACCATGGTCGCCTGTGGTACGGCGTTTTATGCCTGTTACACAGCGAAATATTGGTTCGAACAGGTGGCCCGTATTCCCGTCGAGATCGACGTGGCGTCCGAGTTCCGCTATCGCGAACCGCCCGTCTCCGCCAACACTTTGGCAATTTTCGTCAGCCAATCAGGTGAGACCGCTGACACTTTGGCGGCTCTGCGCTATATGAAGGGCAAGGCCAAAACCATCCTGTCGGTGGTCAACGTGGCGGAAAGTTCGATTGCGCGCGAAAGCGACATTGCCCTGCCGATCCTGGCCGGTGTCGAGGTCGGCGTGGCCTCGACCAAAGCGTTTTCGTGCCAGTTGACGGTCCTCGCACTTTTGGCGCTTGAGGCGGCCCGCGCACGTGGTGAAATGAGCGCTGATACGCTGGCCACCCGCCTGTCAGAACTACGCACATTGCCGGGGCTTTTGACCCGTGCACTTGACCTTGATGAAACGCTGAACGCGGTGTCAAACGAACTGTCCGAGGCAAAAGACGTGTTGTTCCTGGGGCGCGGGATGATGTTCCCTCTGGCTCTGGAGGGCGCATTAAAACTCAAAGAAATCAGCTACATTCACGCCGAAGGTTATGCGTCCGGCGAATTGAAACACGGCCCCATCGCGCTCATCGACAGCCACACCCCGGTGATCGTTTTTGCCCCACATGACGCCTTGTTCGACAAGACCGTGTCGAACATGCAAGAGGTCATGGCGCGCGGTGGAAAAGTGTTGTTGGTCTCGGACAAAAAGGGACTTGAAGTGGCACGCGAGGGCGTCTGGCAAACGGTGCAAATGCCCGAAGTGCCGGACCTTTTTGCCCCGATCCTCTATGCCATTCCGGCGCAATTGATCGCCTATCACACGGCGGTGGCCAAGGGCACGGATGTGGATCAGCCGCGCAATTTGGCGAAATCTGTGACCGTGGAGTAACCGCAAAATGTCGGATCAGTTTCCCAACATCAGTGACGAGCACCGCGCCTTTATCGAAGCGCAACACATGTATTTCGTCGGCACAGCGGCGCCTGAGGGCCGGGTTAATGTCTCTCCCAAGGGCATGGACAGCCTGCGCGTTATGGGACCAAACCGGATCGTTTGGATGAATTACACAGGGTCTGGCAATGAGACCGCGGGGCATCTGCCGCGCGCGAACCGAATGACGCTCATGTGGTGTTCGTTTGACAAAAAGCCGCTGATCCTGCGTGCCTATGGCACCGCCCGCTCCGTGCATATGACCGACCCCGATTGGGACGAAATGGCCGCGCTGCTTACGGTGGAACCACACACGCGGCAGTTCTATGACATGACGGTCGATTTGGTGCAAAGCTCCTGTGGTTTTGCCGTGCCCTATATGACATTTGACAAAGACCGTCCGGTGCTGAGCCAATGGGGCCAGACGCGGGGCGAAGACTATATTCACGACTATTGGCGTCGCAAAAACACGCAAACGATTGACGGGTTTGACACCGACATTCTGCGCCTCAATTTGGGAGAAGATCAATGACGCCACAGGACGCGATCAGCGCGCTGAACGCCGCCGCGGACCCCACCCGCGCCGCCGATTTGGCCACGCGATTTGGGGATGGGGATTACCTTGGCGTGGCCCCCGCCGCCCTCGAAGAGATGGCGCGCGATTGGCGTCAGGCGGTGGCCTTTCCCGAGCGGCTAGACCTCGCGCGCGTGCTTTGGGCCACGGGCGTGTTTGATGCGCAACTGATGGCGGCCAAGCTTTTGACACAGGCCCGGATCAAAGACGATGCTGAGATTTGGACGCAGATTTGCGACTGGTTGGAGCAAGCCACAACATGGCCAATCATTGACGCCTTGTCTGCCGCAGGCGGCCGTCGCATCGCCGCGGACCTGTCGAAAATGGAAAAGGTGCATGCCTTGGTCCAATCCGAACGTGGCCTGGATCGCCGCGCCGCTTTGATGTTGTCCATGCCCTTGGCGAAACTGGCCCACCCGACGGATGCCGAGAAACTGGCCATTGATGACGTGCTGTTTTGGCTGACCTATGCGCTGCAAGATGCCGACAAAGATGTATCGCGCACCGCCGAAACATGGCTGAAAAGCCTTGGCAAACACGATGTCAAACGGGCGAAGATGGTGCGGCGTGTGGTTCAAAGCCGCGTGAGCGACAGCTAATGCCCTTGGCAGAACTCGGCGCGCGCCCTAAATAGTCTGACATGTCCAACGCCCTCGCCCCACGCCTCATCGACCCATTTGCCCGCGCGATCACCTATCTGCGGGTGTCGGTGACGGATCGGTGCGATTTCCGCTGTGTCTATTGCATGTCGGAAAACATGACGTTTCTGCCGAAAAAAGAATTGCTCACGCTCGAAGAGTTGGACCGGATGTGTTCGACCTTCATCGGCTTGGGGGTTGAAAAACTTCGGATCACCGGCGGCGAACCTTTGGTGCGGCGCGGGATCATGACGTTTTTCGACGCGATGTCGCGGCATTTGGACAGCGGCGCATTGAAGGAACTGACCGTCACCACCAATGGCTCACAACTCGACCGTTTTGCCACTGACCTTTATGCGGCGGGGGTGCGGCGCATCAACGTCTCGCTCGACACATTGGATGCGGCGAAATTTGAACGTGTGACGCGCTGGGGCAAGCTCGATAAAGTGCTTTCCGGCATCGACGCCGCACGCAAGGCAGGGCTCAGAGTCAAGATCAACACCGTGGCGCTCAAGGGCTTTAACGAAGACGAGTTGTTCAGCCTCACCGACTGGTGCGCCCGCGAGGATATGGACCTGACCTTTATCGAGGTCATGCCGATGGGCGATCTGGGCAATGAGGACCGCGTGGGCCAGTATTGGGCCTTGGACGATTTGCGCGCGCAGCTTGCAACACAGTTCACCCTCACCGATCTGACGGAACGCACGGGCGGTCCGGCGCGCTATATTCGCCTTGAAGAAACCGGGCAAAAGATCGGGTTGATCACGCCTTTGACCCATAATTCTGCGAAAGCTGCAACCGGGTCCGGATGACCTGCACCGGCGAATTGTACATGTGCCTGGGCCAAGAGGACAACGCCTCTCTGCGCGACATTCTACGCGCCTCGCCCGAAGATGACGCCCCTTTGATTGCTGCCATCGAGGCCGCAATCCTGCGCAAACCCAAAGGCCATGACTTTGATTATTCGCGGCAAAAGGCGGATGGTCAGGTCTCGCGCCACATGTCGCACACGGGTGGGTGAGCTTTGAAAGCTCAGACCCAAACCACAGCCACAAGCGCGACCAATGCCGGAACGGTTTGAATAAACAGGATTTTGCGCGACGAACTGATCGCGCCATAAATCCCGGCCACGGCCACACAAAGCAGGAAAAACACCACCACATCGGCCTTTGCGGCCGCCAGCCCCCAAATCAACCCCGCTGCCAGAAAGCCGTTATAGAGCCCTTGGTTCGCGGCCAGAGCCTTGGTCGATTTGGCAAACTCTTCGCTGGTGCCAAAGGATTTTCGGGTGCGCGGGCGCTCCCACGCAAACATTTCCAGGTAGAAAATATAAACATGCAGCAAGGCCACCAAGGCGGCCAGAAAAATGGCGAAAAAAGACATGTTCACTCCCGAAAGCCGAGTTTGACGGCCCCGATCGGGACCGCCTGTTTCCTTAGCTGATCACCGTTTCACATCACGCCGCAGGCAGGCGGCTTTCCACCATTTCGGCATACCAAGAACAGCCCGCAGGCAGGGTCTCATCGTTGAACATATATTTCGGGTGATGCACCGGGGCACCGGGGCCGTTGCCGACGATGATATAGGCTCCGGGACGTTCCTCAAGCATATAGGCAAAATCCTCGCCCCCCATGACCAGCGGGTATTCCCCACAGCCGCCCGACACTTTGGTGGCAGCTTCAATCGCGTATTCGGTTTCTTGGTCGTGGTTGACCATCACCGGGTAGCCGCGGTGATAATTGACCTCGATCTCAGCCCCGTAAGTGCGCCCACGCCCGCACAGATCGCTTTGATCCGCTCTTCGGCCTGATCACGAATGCCTGCGTCGAGTGTGCGCACGGTGCCTTTCAACAGCACACTGGCGGGCAGCACGTTATGGGCTTTTGAGGAGGATTCGATGGTGCAGACGGAGACCACGATTTGTTCGGTCGGATCGACATTGCGCGAGGCAATGGTTTGCAGCGCCAGCACAAGATGCGCGGCGGTCACGGTGCTGTCGACGGTTTCATGCGGCTTGGCGGCATGGCCCCCCTTGCCACGCACCACGAGGTCGAACTCGTCGGCCGCGGCAAAAAACGGGCCCGGACGGATCGCGAATGTGCCGGTCTCCAAGTTCGGCCAATTGTGCATGCCATACACTTCGTCAATGCCGAAACGGTCCATCAACCCCTCTTCGCACATCACCCGGCCACCGCCGCCACCCTCTTCGGCAGGCTGGAAAATCATCACGGCGGTGCCGTCGAAATTCCGGGTTTCACAAAGATATTTGGCCGCGCCCAAAAGCATCGAGGTGTGGCCATCGTGACCGCAGGCGTGCATGACGCCTGGATTTTTCGACGCATACTCCGCCCCGGTTTCCTCCAAGATCGGCAATGCATCCATATCGGCGCGCAACCCAATGGTGCGGCCTTTGGTGTCGGTTTTGCCTTTGATCACCCCCACGACCCCGGTTTTGGCCATGCCTTCGACCACCTCGTCACACCCGAACTCACGCAACAAATCCGCGACCTTTTTCGACGTGCGCGGCAGGTCGAATTGCAGCTCAGGGTTTTCGTGGATGTCCCGTCGCCATGCGGTGATTTCGGGAAGCATTTCTGCGAGGCGGTTTTTGATCGGCATTTTGGGCTCCGAGGGTCATGTGAAAAGGCCGCCCGATGGGGCATCTGGCCTGAGGTCGCGTTTAAGGGACGGCGATGACGCGCCCGAGGCAAGTGCCGATTTCGCACAGCCCCCCTGTTCGCGATTGAATAAGGTGAAAGTGATCGTGCTTTGTGCGAAGGTCAAGGGAATGTGCCACAAAATTTATCGCGTGGTAAAAAAAGTTACAAAAAACGTCACGTTGGGTCTTGCGGCCTCGGTCCGAGGTGATACCGTTTGAACAATTCAAGCCCCGGACAGCCGGAGCAAACATAACAAAAGTCAACAACACCAACAACTTGGGGGTCTGCGCATGGCCGATGGGGCCGCACCCGTGCTCAATGTCCGGGACCTGACGACTGTTTTTAAAACACGGTCCGGTGCCGTTCATGCCGTGAATTCCGTTTCCTTCTCGCTCAAGCCCGGTGAATTATTAGGCATTGTTGGCGAGTCTGGTTCGGGCAAATCCGTGACGATGATGTCGCTCATTGGGCTGATCCCCGCTCCGCCTGCGATTGTGTCGGGCGAGGCGGTTGAATTTGGCGGCCTTGATTTGCTGACAGCACGCGACGATGAGCTGCGGCGCATTCGTGGCGCACGCATCGGCTTTGTCTTCCAGGACCCGATGACCTCGCTGAACCCGGTGTTCACCATCGGCTATCAGATCATGGAGCCACTCAGAAAGCACATGGGGATGACCAAACCGGAGGCGCGCGCGCGGGCGCAGGCGCTTTTGGAATTGGTCGGCATTCCTGATGCCGAGCGGCGGTTGAAAGACTATCCGCACCAGTTTTCCGGCGGGATGCGCCAACGGGTGATGATCGCCATCGCGCTGGCCTGTGATCCCGAAGTGTTGATCGCCGATGAACCGACAACCGCGCTCGATGTGACCATTCAGGCGCAGATTTTGGAATTGATGCATGAGCTGCGCGCCAAATTGGGCATGGCGGTGATTTGGATCACCCATGATCTGGGCGTGATTGCCGGCATCGCGGACCGGGTGTTGGTGATGTATGGCGGGCAGATTGTTGAACATGCCGATGTGCGCGACCTGTTCAAACAGCCGCGCCACCCCTACACCCGCGCATTGTTGCAAACCGTGCCACGGGTACGGGGTGAACGCGCCGAGCGGTTGGAAGTGATCGAAGGCCAGCCGCCGATCCTGCATGCCGCCCCCTCAAGCTGTTCTTTCGCGGCGCGCTGCCCCTTTTCCTTTGAGCGTTGCCTGCGTGAAAACCCGGCCCGATTTGAGGTTGGCCCCGGTCACGATGCCGCCTGTTTTTATGATTTTGATGCCGGAGGCCCGCGCGATGTTGGATGATCCGAAAGTGTCTAAAATCCTGGTCGAAGTGCGCGATCTCAAGATGCATTTCCCGATCCACGCCGGTGTTTTGAAAAAACGCGTTGGCGAGGTGAAGGCGGTCGATGGCATAAGCTTTGACATTTACGAGGGCGAAACGCTTGGCCTTGTGGGCGAATCCGGTTGCGGCAAATCCACCGTCGGGCGGGCGATTTTGCGGCTCTACGACATCACCGAAGGCTCGGTGAAAATTGACGGCATCGAGATCGGTCATACGCCGCAGTCAGAGCTGCGCACCATGCGTCCGACGATGCAAATGGTGTTCCAAGACCCGCAAGCCTCGCTCAATCCGCGCATGTCAGTGTCCGCCATCATTGGCGAGCCCTTGGACGAGCACACCAAGATGAGCAAGATTGAGAAGCGCGCCAAGGTGATGGACCTGATGGATCAGGTCGGGTTGAACCGTGATTTCGCCAACCGCTATCCGCATGAATTTTCCGGCGGTCAAAGGCAACGGATCGGCATCGCCCGTGCCTTGGCCCTGAATCCGAAATTCATCGTCTGTGACGAACCGATTGCCGCACTTGATGTGTCGATCCAAGCGCAGGTGGTAAACCTTTTGGAGGATTTGCAGGCCGAACATGGCTTGACCTACCTGTTTATTTCGCATGACCTGTCGATGGTGCGCCATATCGCGGACCGGGTGGCGGTGATGTATCTGGGCCGGGTGGTCGAGTTGGCCAGCCGCGAGCAACTGTATGAAGCGCCCAAACACCCCTACACCCAAGCGCTGTTGTCCGCCGTGCCCGAACCCGATCCATGGATCGAGGATAAGATCGAGCGGGTGATTTTGCAGGGCGATGTGCCCTCCCCCGCCAACCCGCCGAAGGGCTGTAATTTTTGCACGCGCTGTCCGCAGGTCATGGAGATTTGCAAAACGGACGAGCCACCGACTTTTGAGATCGCACCCGGCCATGTGACCGCCTGCCATCTTTATTCCGCAACAAACACAGAGAGCGCCAGTTAAGGCGCCGGCCCACCGAGGACAAAAAGAGCATCCAACAAGGAGAGGTTAATTATGAACTTCAAAACAGTCTTAATGGGCGCAGTGGCGGGTATCGCCATGGCTCCCGCCGCTTTCGCAGAACGCGGTGCGGACGGCCACGTCAATATCATCTATTGGCAAGCCCCTTCCACGATGAACCCCTATCTGTCAGGCGGCACCAAGGAGCTTGAAGTCGCGTCACTCGTCCTCGAACCGCTGGCGCGTTACGACGAAACCGGCGCGATGGTGCCGTTTTTGGCCGAAAGCGTACCGACCGTTGAAAACGGTGGTGTCTCCGCAGACCTCAAAACGATCACATGGAAGCTCAAAGAGGGCCTGAAATGGTCCGATGGCTCCGATCTGACCTCCGCAGATGTGAAATTCTCTTGGGAATATTGCACCTCGGAAGGTGGCGGTTGTGCGCAGTCCGAGAAATACAATGACGTTGAAAGCGTCGAGACGCCGGACGATCTGACCATTGTGGTCCATTTTGCTGTCGCCAAACCCTTCCCTTATGGACCTTTCGTCGGCGCACAAGCCCCGATCATTCAAAAAGCGCAGTTTGCCGATTGTACCGGCCCTGCGATGGCCTCTTGCACCGATCAAAACTTTGCCCCCATCGGAACCGGCCCGTTTGTGGTGGATGAGTTCAAGACCAACGACGTTGTGTCGATGTCCGCCAACCCGAATTACCGCGATCCGATGAAACCGGCCTTTGCAACCGCGACCGTCAAAGGCGGTGGCGATGCCGCAGCCGCAGGTCGTGCGGTTTTGGAAACCGGCGAATTTGACTACGCATGGAACCTTCAGCTTGCCCCCGACGTGTTGGCCGATATGGAATCCAAAGGCAAAGGTCATTTGGAAGTCTCCTTCGGCACGCTGGTGGAACGTATCATGGTCAACTACACCGACCCCGATCCGGCCCTTGGGGAGGAGCGCGCCACCGCGGCGCATCCGCACCCGATCCTGTCCGACAAAGCCGTGCGTCAGGCGCTGTCCATGGCGATTGACCGCGAATTGTTGGTCGAAATCGGTTATGGCGCGGCGGGTAAAGTGACCTGTAACGTACTTCCCGCTCCGGCAATCTACGCCTCGACCGCCAATGACGCCTGCATGACTCAAGACATCGAAGGCGCGAAAGCACTTTTGGAATCCGCTGGCTGGGTTGACTCCGACGGCGACGGCATCCGCGAAAA
>NZ_PYIB01000035.1:0-533 GCF_009129705.1 Roseobacter sp. TSBP12 | reverse complement strand
AAGGCCCTTGTTTTAACCCAATTCCGGAATTTCCGGGAATTGGCCCTTCCCAAAGGGAACGGGTTTAACCGGTTTAAGGGCCTTTGGGTTAAACCCAATTTCCGGAATTTCCGGAATTTGGGCCTTCCAAGGGAACCCGGTTTAACCGGGTTTAAGGGCCTTTGGTTTTAAACCCAATTCCCGGGAATTTTCCGGGAATTTGGGCCCTTTCCCAAAGGGCCCCAAAAAAGGGGCCCCCTTTTAAAAACCCCCGGGGGTTTAAAAACCCCCGGGGTTTTCCCCCTTTTTGGGGGAAAAGGGGGCCCCAAAAAATTTTCCCCCGGGAAAAATTTTCCCCGGGGAAAAAATTTTGGGGTTTTTAAAAACCCCAAAAAGGGGCCCCTTTTAAAACCCCGGGGTTTAAAAACCCCGGGTTTCCCCCTTTTTGGGAAAAGGGCCCCCAAAAATTTCCCCGGGAAAAATTTCCCCGGGGAAAATTTGGGGTTTTAAAAACCCCAAAAGGGCCCCCTTTAAAACCCCGGGTTTAAAACCCC
>NZ_PYIB01000034.1:0-522 GCF_009129705.1 Roseobacter sp. TSBP12 | reverse complement strand
CATCCCGGATTGAGACGATTGAGGACGATGCTGACCCATCGAGGGCCATGGTCCGCGCGTATCGCCCGATCCTTTGAGCGGATGCGCAAAATGCGCCCGCACCAGCTTTCCGATGAGTTGGAGCGCTATGAGCACGATATGTCGATTGTCGGTGCCTCCGCGTGGAACAAACTGTTTGACGAAACCATCGCCGATCTGAAATTTACCGTGGAGGGCAAGGAGCTTGGGCTTGAGGCCACATCAACCCCTAGATGATGGATCAAAACCGCGACAAAACGTGAGGCGGCAGCCCCGCGAAAATGGCCCGTGTCTTGGGCCAGAACATCAAGATTTTATCTCGTGTTCACAATACCTTGGCCAAAATGGGCGAGGTCGAGGATCGCTGGCGCAGGATGCCGACGCCGCAAACCGGACGGCACCTGTCCAACGATGTCGAACCCGAGGTCGTGCAAGCGCTGCGTGACGCCGTGGTCGCCGCTATCGAAACTGTCGCACCGCTATTATGAACTCAAACGCGGTTGG
>NZ_PYIB01000033.1:0-24575 GCF_009129705.1 Roseobacter sp. TSBP12 | reverse complement strand
GTCCGGGTCGGGCAAATCCACCATCGGCCGGTTGCTGTTTCGGTTTTACGAGGTCACCGGCGGATCGTTGCAGATCGACGGTCAGGACATTCGCGATGTGACGCAAAACAGCCTGCACGCCGCCATCGGCGTGGTGCCGCAGGACACGGTGCTGTTCAACGACACGATCCGCTATAACATTGGCTATGGGCGTGATGGGGCGAGCTATGAGGAGATTGTCAAAGCCGCGCAAAAGGCCCGGATTCACGATTTCATCATCGGCCTGCCAGACGGCTACGAGACCCAGGTGGGCGAGCGCGGGTTGAAACTGTCGGGCGGGGAAAAACAGCGGGTGGGAATTGCCCGCACGCTGCTCAAAGACCCGCCGATCCTGTTGCTCGATGAGGCGACCTCGGCGCTCGACACCCAGACCGAGCGCGATATTTTGGACGCGCTCAAGGCCGCTGGCGAAGGCCGCACCGTGATCACCATTGCGCACCGGCTCTCCACCGTGGCCGATGCCGATGAAATCGTGGTTCTGGAACAGGGGCAGGTGGTCGAGCGCGGCACCCATGAGGGGCTGTTGAACGCCCATGGCAAATACGCGGCGATGTGGGCGGCACAGGCCGAAGACCGCGACGAGGCGGCGGCGTGATCTGAGTATTTGGACCATGGTAAGGGCCTTGGTCAAAATATTTCCTGCCAGAGTGATCCACGGCCAAGGCGCACGCGTAACCATTTGGAACGCGGAGAGAAAATGACGTCAATTTGGTGGATCCGGCGAGACTTTCGCCTTTCAGACAACCCGGCTTTGGTCGCGGCGGCTGCTTTGGGCGCGGTTGTGCCTGTGTTTATTTTCGATGACACAGTCGCGGATTTGGGTGCGGCGCCGAAATGGCGGATGGGGCTTGGGTTGGCGCATCTGATTGCGCGGATTGAGGCCTTGGGCGGGCGGGTTGTCCTGCGCTCTGGTGCGGCCTCTGAGGTGCTATTGCAGCTGGCCGACGAGCTTGGGGCCGAGGGCGTGTATTGGAATCGTCTGTATGACAAAGCGGCGATTGCACGCGACACGGCCGTCAAATCGGCACTGAAAACTGCGGGGATTCAGGCGCAATCCTCAAACGGTCATCTGTGTTTTGAGCCCTGGACGGTGGAGACCAAAACCGGCGGCTATTACAAGGTCTACACGCCGTTTTGGAACACGGTGCGCGCGCGCAGCGTGGCGGATCTTTTGCCTGCGCCGGATGTGATTTGGCCACAGGATTGGCCCAAGAGTGAGGCGCTGGTCGATTGGCAAATGGGGGGCAAGATGCAGCGCGGGGCGGCGGTGGTTTTGCCCCATTGTCACATTGGCGAAGCAGCGGCTTTGGCACGGCTTGATGCGTTTATCGAGCGCCATGTCGAGGCCTATAAGGCCAAGCGCGATTTCCCTGCGGAGCCGGTGTGTTCGGGCCTGTCGGAGAACCTGACCTACGGCGAAATATCACCGCGACGCATATGGCACGCAGGATGGCATGCGATGGAGGCAGGGGCGGCAGGTGCCGAGCATTTCCTGAAAGAACTCGTCTGGCGCGAGTTTGCCTATCATCTGTTGTATCGCGAACCGGATTTGGCCCATCGCAATCACCGCGAGGGCTGGGATGAGTTTGACTGGCGCGGCGAGAATGACGACGCCGAGGCGTGGCGGCGCGGGCGCACCGGGGTGCGGTTTGTCGATGCCGCGATGCGCGAGATGTATGTCACCGGGGTGATGCACAACCGGGCGCGGATGATTGTGGCGTCGTTTTTGACCAAACATTTGCTGACTGATTGGCGGATTGGCCGGGCGTGGTTTGAGGATTGTTTGATTGATTGGGATCCGGCGGCCAATGCGATGGGATGGCAATGGGTGGCCGGATGTGGCCCCGATGCCGCGCCTTATTTTCGGGTGTTTAACCCCGATGGTCAGGCCGAGAAATTTGATGCCGATGGGGCCTATCTGCGGGCGTGGATTGCCGAGGGAGAGGCGGAGCCGAGCGAGACAGCTTTGTCCTATTTCGCGGCGGTGCCCAAAAGTTGGGGCCTGTCTCATCAGGATCGATACCCGGAGCCGATCATTGGGTTGAAAGAGGGGCGCGTGCGGGCCCTTGCGGCCTATGCGCGGCTCAAACCGTGACGAAACGCGAATTTATGCTATATTTGGGGGTAAAACGGGGCGGAATATGCCGCCACATCCACACTCCAAGATGAACCACAAGACGACGCTACAGGGATAAACGGAGGCCAAGATGCTTGATCACACCACCCGGCCGGCACAGGCCAAAGAGGTGTTTACCTCAACAGAGGGGCAGGGCAACCTGCCGCGATATTTCACTCAAGTGTTTGATGTTGCGACCAATATGTCGCGCGGGCGGTTGGATTTTGTGATGCCGGATGGGCGGGTGTTTCGCGCCGAAGGGCGCTCGACGGGACCTGTGGCCGAGATTCATGTCCACTCGGACGATGTCTTTGCCCGGCTCATCCGCGAAGGCGATCTTGGGTTTTGCGAGGATTACCTTGATCAGGGCTGGAGCACACCGGATTTGATGGCGTTCATGGACCTGCTTCATGCCGACAATGATGATCTTTACGACGGGTTTCCGGGCATGGCCTTTGTGCGTGCCTATGAGCGGATGCGCCATTGGTTGAACACCAATTCCAAACGTCAGGCCAAGAAAAATATCTCTTATCACTATGATCTGGGAAATGATTTTTATGGGCTTTGGCTTGATGAGACGATGACCTATTCCTCGGCTTTGTTTGAGGAGGGGCAACAGAGTTTGGAAGCCGCGCAGATCGCGAAATACGCCTCTATGGTCGATGAAATGGGCGTGAAACCGGGCGATCATGTGTTGGAGATTGGCTGTGGTTGGGGTGGGTTTGCCGAATATGCGGCGGGTCAACGGGGGCTCAAAGTCACCGGGCTGACGATTTCTGAGGAGCAGTTTAAATTTGCCGCCGAACGGATCAAAAAAGCGGGCCTGTCGGATCGCGTGCAACTCAAACTTCAGGATTATCGTGACGAGCGCGCCCAATATGACGGCATTGCCTCGATCGAGATGTTCGAGGCGGTGGGCGAAAAATACTGGCCAACCTATTTTGGCACCCTGCGCGACTGTTTGAAACCGGGGGGCAATGCGACGCTGCAAATCATCACGCTGCAAGATCGTCGGTTTGAGGTTTACCGTTCTTCCGTTGATTTCATTCAAAAATACATCTTTCCGGGCGGCATGTTGCCCAGTCCCACGGTGCTGCGCCAACAGATCGCCAAATCCGGGCTTGAGTTTGTGAAATCCAAGGAATTTGGCGAAAGCTACAGCGTCACATTGCGGCGCTGGCATGAGGTGTTTAACGCCAAATGGGATCAGATCGAAGCGCTGGGGTTTGATGATCGGTTCCGTCGGATGTGGAATTTTTATCTCGCCTCTTGCGCTGCGACCTTTCACAGTGGAAATTGCGACGTAACGCAGATTACGATGACCAAGCCCTCGTGACCTCCTTGCGCTCACAATTCCAAAGCAGGTGCCTATGCCCACAGCCGCAAAACTTGTTTCTTCGATCTGGTTTGCCCTTTTGGCATGGTTCGCGGCGGAATTGGTCAAAAACCATCTCCCCGATGGCACACAGGTGGGATTCATGTCCTATATCAGTGGCGGATTTGGGCTTTTGACCGGCTGGATATTTATGGGCAAACGGGCGGGCGACACGATGCGCGCGGCCTATGGCTATGGTCTGTCCTCGTCGATCATCCTGGCGTTTTGGAGCGTGTTCTATTTCGCTTTTGAAACCATGATACACCGCTCGATGTCGCATCGCTATCACGGTCCGGGGGATGCGCTGGTGTCAATGGTCGGCTTGATGGGCGAATATGGGCTCTATCTGATCAAACCGGATGTGTTGACCATTCTCATTGTTGGCGGTTTTTTTGGCGGTTGGATCACGGAAAAGGCGGTGCGAAAATGGGCGTGACCGATCCCCTCATGGACCCGATGCCGCCGCAGTATAACGCCCTTTCAGATCGCTACAGCCCAGAGCAAATCACCTATCTGTATGAGGTGATCCATGGCGAGGAGACCTATCTCACCGAGGCATTTTTGCGCGCAGCCGCCGAGGAGGTGGTGCTGTATATCGGGCAAAAACCGGCGGGTGAGCTGCGCGCGCTGCGTATGATGATCCTGATCCGGGCTTGGGCGCGCTTAAGGGCCCGCCGTGGCACACGACCCCGTGCCAGTGATCGCTGCGACATGACGCGCCATGATGTCACCGAAACCAACCGCCAGATCCCTTACACCTCCTTTTTTGCCGTGGATGAAACCCATCTGACCCACACACGGTTTGACGGGGGTACCTCCGGCGAAATGCGTCGTGCGGCGTTTTTGATGGCGGATGCGGTGACGGTTTTGCCCTATGATCCGCTACGAGACCGGGTTTTGGTGATCGAGCAATTCCGTTTTGGTCCCTATGCGCGCGGCGATGCGCGGCCATGGATGTTGGAACCCATTGCGGGGCGGGTGGATGCGGGAGAGACAGCGGAAAACACCGCCCGGCGCGAGGCCGAGGAAGAGGCCAGCATCACCGTCAAGGCGCTGCATAAAGTCGCCGAATATTACCCCTCAAGCGGCGCGATGACCGAATATGTGCTGTCCTATATCGGCATTGCCGATCTGCCCGATGATGTGACCGGAGTCGGTGGGCTTGAGAGCGAACATGAAGACATTGCCTCCACCCTGATCAGCTTTGATCGGTTGATGCAGATGTGCGATGCGGGTCAATTGGACGTGGGTCCGCTCTATCTGTCGGCGCTGTGGTTGGCCCGGCACCGCGATCGTCTGCGCGCCGAGGCCGGGGTTTAAAGTCCAAGCCTCACTTGGATTTCGGTTGCATCCAGAGCCAAATCAACGCCCCACCCGCCAAGGTCAGCAGCGGGATCATCGCAAGGTTGACGGCGGTCCAGCCGTCCTGCGCCGAGCCGCCGGAACAGTTCATCAACCCACCTGAGGCCAAGGAGGCCATGGTCACGCCGCCAAAGACCAAAAGGTCGTTGAGGCCCTGAATCCGGCCACGTTCAGAGGCTCATGCGACGAGGACAGCATCGCCGTGGCACCGATGAAGCCAAAGTTCCAACCGATCCCCAAAAGCACCAAAGCGACAAAGAAATTCTCGATATCGACGCCCATCATGCCGACAATTCCGGCGGCTCCGAGGATCACAAGCCCGGTGGCCATGATCCGTTCGACGCCGAATTTCGAGATCAGAAACCCGGTGAAAAACGATGGCAAGAACATCGCCACAACATGGGCAGAGACAATATCGGCGGCGGTGTTTTGTTCAAAGCCACAGCCGACCACGGCCAGAGGTGTGGAGGTCATCACCAGGTTCATCAGGGCGTAGGACACCATGGCGACGATGATCGCCACCAAGACCCGAGGTTCGCGCAACAGTTCGCGCCGGGAGCGGCCAACGACATGACCATGGGTGGAGACGGGCGGTTTCGGGATGCGCAGGAACAGGAACAAGACGGAGCCGATGACGTTGATCGCGATCACCGCCAGATAGGTGCCAAGGAAGGGCACGACCATCGCCTGAGAGGTGAGTTTGACCAATTGCGGGCCAATGAGGGCCGAGGCCAATCCGCCGGCGAGCACATAGGAAATGGCTTTCGGTTTGAACGCGTCATCGGCGGTGTCGGTGGCGGCAAAGCGAAAAAAGCCTTGGGACGATTGATAGACCCCGGTGAACAGGCCGCCAACCACAAACAGCCAAAAGTTTTGCTGCAACAGCGCCACGGCGCCAATGGAGGCGCCAATCGCGCCGGAACCGGTGCCGATCCAAAACCCCGCACGGCGGCCATAGCGCTGCATGGCCGCTGACAAAGGCGTCGCCGCCAACATCGAACCCAAGACAATCGCGGAGATCGGTAAAGTGGCAAAGCACAGGTTTTTGGCCAAAGATTGCCCGGCCAGCCCGCCAATGATGAAGATCATCGACATCTGCGCGCCCAAAAACGCCTGTGCCATCACAAGGATGTACACGTTGCGACGGGCGCGGGCGGGATCGGAGGTCATGACGTGTTCTGGCATGGCGTGCTCGGGCATGGGGAACTCTTGCGGATCTGTGAATATGTCGGACCGGGTGTAACGGGCGCAGGCCCGGTTGGAAAGCCGCGTCTTTCAAGGGGTCGCTTTGCGATTTTTGCCTAAGCCCTGCGTGGGCTTGGTTCAGGCGTCACCGATCAGGCGCGATCAATCAGATGCAAGAAGGACCCGGCCACCGAACCGTTGATTAAACCTTGTGGCCCAAGATCGGTGTTTTCGGCGTCCCGCACTTCAAAAAGCGGCTGACCCGTGGCTTTGATCGTGCTGGCGTAGTGAAATTCATGCGCGGTCCACCCCCCCGGGAACGGCCCGGATGCGGCCACCGCGTGACGATAGCCCAAATGCAATTTTCGCGCGGCAAAGGAGGTCTCAAGCGCCAAAAGCCCGGCCATTTTATGCCGCACCCCGTCTGCGTCGATCAAGCCGTCCCCCAAAACCATATAGCCACCGCATTCTCCGTACACCTGACGCCGTGCCGCCGCTTCGCGCAGGCCTTGCAGGAACACATGCGAGGCGGCGAGGCGTCCGGCGTGCAACTCCGGGTAGCCGCCGGGCAAATACACCAGATCGCAGGGCGGCGGGGCCTCGTTGGCCAGTGGCGAAAAGAAACGAATTTCTGCGCCTTGGTCACGCCAATCGGTCAAAAGATGCGGGTAGGCAAAGGCAAAGGCTTGGTCTTGCGCCACCGCGACGCTTTGGGCGGGGGGCGGTATGCGTGGGCTGTGCTCCGCGCCTGTGATCGGAGCTGCCAATTCCAGGATCGCCTCCACATCCAAAGCCGCCTCAACCGCATCGGCGGCGGCATTCAAAAAGGCCTCCAAATCCGGGCGTTCCCCGGCCTGAACCAGACCAAGGTGGCGATCCGGGTGGGTCAAGCCCGAGGATCGGGGCAGGGCGCCGAACACCGGGAGGCCAGAGGGGGTCAAGGCGCGCAGCAGCATGGTTTTATGGCGCTCGGACCCGACCTTGTTGAGGATCACGCCCGCCACATGCACGCTTGGATCATGCGCCACGAACCCGGCCACGAGAGGTGCGACAGACCCGGCCATGCGCGACGCATCGACCACCAAGATCACCGGGATGTTGAACAGCCGGGCCAGATCGGCGCATGCGCCTTTGCCCTCGGGCGGCGCCCCATCGAACAGGCCCATTGCGCCTTCGATGATCAGGGTGTCACCGTCTCTTTCTCCACCCGCCAAGGCGCGCAACCGATCCGGTCCCATCGCCCAAGCGTCCAAATTCGGACAAGGTGCGCCACAGGCGGCCTCATGAAACCGCGGATCAATGTAATCGGGGCCAGATTTCGCACCACGCACATTCACGCCGCGCCGTTTGAGGGCGCGCAAAAGGCCAAGGGTCAGCGTGGTTTTGCCAGAACCGGAACTGGGCGCGGCGATCAACAGCCCGCGCGTCATCACCGGTCCTCGGCGGGTTTGCCACGACCCAGCGGATCAAGATTGCGCGGGGTCTCACCACGGGCCAAGGCTTGCCAATCAAGCACCTGACGCATCAACACCGAGCGCCCGATACAGATGATCGCGGGCGGTTCCATGTGGTTGGCGGCAATGTCGTCGACCATCGCGCCCAAAGTGGTTTCCAACACCTGTTGATTGGGCGTTGTGGCTTGGGACACCACGGCGACAGGTTCGTCCTTTGGGCGGCCCGCGTCCAACAGACCCTTTTGGATCGTGGGCGCGTGTTTCATTCCCATATAGATCACCAACACGCCCGACGCACGGTTCAAAGCGTCCCAATCCAGCGTGTCCGGGGTTTCACCGCGCTGATCATGGCCGGTGACAAAGGTCACCGATTGATTGACGTCGCGATGCGTCACAGGAATGCCGGCATAGGCCAACCCCCCGATCCCCGCCGAAATCCCCGGCACGATGCGCACATTGACGCCATGCTGGATGAGGGTCTGGGCCTCTTCGCCGCCGCGGCCAAAGACAAAAGGATCGCCGCCTTTGAGGCGCAACACCCGTTTGCCCGCGTGCGCCAAATCAACCAGTTGCAACGAAATATCGGCCTGTTTTGCCGACGGTTTGCCGCCGCGTTTTCCGGCGTAAATCTGTTCGGCCTCAGGGCGCGCCCACTCAAGGATCAAGGGCGACACCAGCGCGTCATAGACGATCGCATCCGCCTGTCTGAGCGCATGAATTGCATGCAAGGTCATCAGCCCCGGATCACCGGGACCGGCACCGCAAAGCCAAACCCATCCGGGTTCAAGGGTGGGCCATGTGCCACCGGGAAGCGTCAGCGTGGAGTCGGTCAAGATGGATTCGGTCATGATGGATTTATGACGGGTGAGAGGGGGTTTGACAAAGCGTTTCAACCCGTGGCTTGCGCGAAAAACACCGTGGTCAATCTGACGTGCCTCGCTTTATAGTCGCGGCAATGACGGATGTGACCAAACCTTTGCGCCGTGGCTGGACCACGGGGGCCTGTGCGACGGCGGCGACGCGTGCGGCGTTGATGGCGCTATGGGGGGAGGGATTCCCTGAGAAACTGCGGATCACCTTGCCCAAAGGCGAGCGACCGGAGTTTGCGCTCTCCTACCGCGCTGAAGGGCCGGATTGGGCCGAAGCCGGTATCATCAAGGACGCGGGCGATGACCCGGATGTCACGCACGGCGCGGAAATTCGCGCGCGCGTGTCGGTGTCAGGTGGCGGCGTGGTGTTCAAAGCGGGCGAGGGCGTCGGCATGGTGACCAAACCCGGTCTGCCGATCCCGCCCGGTGAACCCGCAATCAACCCGGTGCCGCGCCAGATGATGACGGATCAGGTCACGGAGATGGCCGCGCGACTGGGCCAATCTCCCGATGTTGAAATCACGATTGCGATCCCCGGTGGGGCAGAAATTGCGCAAAAAACATGGAACCCGCGGCTTGGCATCAAAGGCGGTTTGTCGGTCTTGGGCACCACAGGCATTGTGCGGCCGTTTTCCTGCGCGGCTTGGATTGCCTCGATCCATCGCGGCATTGATGTGGCGCGCGCCGAAGGGTTGACCCATGTGGCGGGTTGCACGGGCGCGACGTCCGAGCGGGTGGTGCGGGGGTTGTATGATTTGCCCGAAGGCGCGATGTTGGACATGGGCGATTTCGCCGGTGGGATGTTGAAATATCTGGCCAAACACCCGGTACCGCGTGTCACCATTGGTGGCGGCATTGGCAAAATCGCCAAGCTGGCGCAGGGCGAGATGGATTTACATTCCAAACGCGCGCAGGTGGATTTCGCCTTTTGGGCCAAAGAGATGAATGACCCGGAACTTGCGCAATCGAACACGGCATTGGAAATGTATGAGCGTAAAGGGGCTGACTTTGCCGTTGCTGTGGCGCAAAAGGCCTTGGCGGCGGTTGAGGCGCGGTTCGGCGGGCGTGGAACCACGTTTGACATCGTGGTGATCGACCGCACAGGCGAGATCATAGGACGGGCAGAATGATCCTTTTATTGGCGGGCACAACCGAGGCGCGCATTCTTGCGGGCTATATGGCCGAGGCGGGGATCAAAACCGTGGCCTCTTTGGCCGGGGCCACGCGCACACCTCTGGCGATGGCGGTGGAGACGCGGGTCGGCGGCTTTGGCGGGGACGCCGGGTTTGAGGCCTATTTGGACGCCACGGGCATCACCGCCGTGATTGACGCGACCCATCCATTCGCCGCCCAAATCACCGCCCGCACCGCGCGGATTTGCGCCGGGCGCGGCCTGCCGTATTTGCGCTATGACGCCCGGGCTGGCGCTCACGTCCGGGGGATGCCTGGCATGAGGTGGCGGATTACGCGGGTTTGTCGACGATCATCCCGGTCGGCGCGCGGGTGTTTTTGGCAACAGGCCGGCAAAGCCTGACCCAGATGGCGCATTTGGCGGATCGGCAATTGATTTGCCGGGTGATCGACCCGCCAGAGGCACCGTTTCCCTATCCCAATGGGGAGTATGTCATTGGGCGCCCGCCGTTTTCCGAAGGCAAGGAATTGGAGACATTGCGCGCACTCAAACCCGATTGGATGGTGGTGAAAAATGCAGGCGGCGCGTCTGGACGCGCGAAATTGGACGCCGCGCGTCAGCTTGGGATTTCGGTGGCGATGATTGCGCGCCCTGCGGTGCCTGCGGGGATCGAGCGGCGCGAACAGATGCTTGATGCGTTGGAATGGGCGGCGGCACATGGGCGCACATAGGATCATCACCTGCGAGGCGGATGTCACCGAAGGCGCGGCGTGGCTGGCCGAGTATGATCCGCGCTTTGCCCATGCCTTGCACCTGACCGGGCCTTTGCCGCTCCGGCGCAATAAAGACGGGTTTGAACAGCTTTTCGCCGCGATTGTCAGCCAACAAATCTCTGTCGCCGCCGCCAATGGCATCTGGGCGCGGCTCAAAACCGCAAAGCTGACCGGGCCGCGTAAGATCATGTGGGCCAGCGAGGACGAATTGCGCGCCTGTGGCTTGTCACGACAAAAGGTGCGTTATGCCAAGGCGCTGGCCGAGGCACGGATTGATTTTCGCGCGCTCCGGGAGGCGCCGACGGATCAGGTGATTGCCACGCTGGTCGATGTGCCGGGCATTGGCGTGTGGACCGCTGAAATTTACGCAATGTTCTCATTGGGCCATGCCGATGTTTTTGCGCCGGGCGATTTGGCGCTGCAAGAGGCGGCGAAGATTTTGTTCGATTTGCCGGAGCGGCCAAAAGAGCGGGTCATGCGGCAGATGGCCGAAGACTGGACCCCATGGCGCGCGGTTGCAGCGCGGCTGCTTTGGGCCTACTACCGGGTGCAGAAACAGCGCGAAGGCGTGCGGTGAGACGTGATTTGAGACAGGGGATGTGACGTGACCAATCTGACCAACCATATGAAAGACAGCCTGTCGGGCCGGGTGAATTCCATTGTCGTGTTCGTGCATGGCTACGGCGCGGATGGCAAAGACCTTTTGGGGCTGGCGGACCCTTTGGGCGAACATATGCCCGATACGGTGTTTTTCTCGCCCGACGCACCCGAGCGTTGCACCGGAAATCCGATGGGATTTCAATGGTTTCCGATTCCTTGGATTGATGGATCGTCCGAGGAAGAATCTCGCGACGGCATGATGCGTGCGGTCGATGAATTGAATGACTATCTCGACAATATCATGGTCGATTACGGCATCGAGGCCGATCAATTGGCGCTCGTCGGCTTTTCTCAGGGCACGATGATGTCGCTGCATGTCGCGCCGCGCCGCGAGGATGCGATGGCCTGTGTTGTCGGCTTCTCTGGCCGCCTTTTGGAGCCGGAAATGCTCGGCGATGAGATGCAGGTGAAAATGCCGGTTTTGTTGCTGCACGGCGATGAGGATGATGTGGTGCCGCCGCAAGCCTTGCCTGAGGCCGGGCAGGCGTTGCAGGACGCGGGCTTTGAAACCTACGCCCATATCATGCGCGGCACGGGCCATGGGATTTCGCCGGATGGGCTCTCCGTGGCTTTGGCGTTTTTGCGTGAAAAACTGGGCTATGACGTGCCGTCCAAGGGATAATTGGGGGATAAATCCGGCATTTACTTGTTTTGTCGGCGGAAATTAGCGCTCTTTTCATCTTTTCGCCCAAAGCTGGACCTGCATATAGGTCCAGCCCCTTGACCCCGGGCCTTTGAGTGTTACATTTCTATTGTTAGCTAGGAGGGCTGAAAAATGGACCTGATCATGACCACCGCAATCGCCTTTGGTGCAACTGCTGTCATGGTGGCCTATGCCCTCATCTCGAAGTCTCAGCATCCGACTGAGCAACGTCTCCCTATCCGCATCCGCGTTGAGGACCGTCGCAAGCGTTAAGGCGTCCGCGACCACCCACCCGACTGTCCGGCAGAGATTTGATCTGACGCTTGGCCCCGGTGTGACCGGGCTTGTCGGGCGCAATGGATCAGGGAAATCCACGCTTTTAAATTTCATCGCGGGCCGCGTTGGCGCGCCTTTGGTGACGGGGACCTGTACCTGTTCCCATCCTGTACGGCTGTTGGATCAACAGGCCGCGCTTTCGATGCGTCTGATGGATCTCTTTGGGGTCACGGAACCGCTTTTGGACCTGTGGCGCGCGTTGCGCGGCGAGGCGACCAAGGCGGCATTCGAGGCGATAGATTGGACACTCGAAGAGCGGCTTTTGGTGCAGCTTGATCGGTTCGGCTTGTCCGATGTGGAGCTCAACCGCAGGCTCGGTACGCTGTCCGGCGGTCAACAGCTGCGCGCCCGTTTGGCCGCGCTGTTTTTCGATGCGCCGGAAATCGTTCTCCTTGATGAGCCGACCAATGCGTTGGACCGCGACGGGCAGGCGATGGTGGCGCAGGCGCTGCGGGATCACAGTCGTATTCATGGTGGCATCGCGTGTGTCGCCAGCCATGATCGCCACCTGTTGGATCAGATGGATCGAATCGTGTCGCTGGACCCGGACGGCGGGGTGACGGTGTTTGGCGGGGGCTGGACGGCGTTTGCGGCGGCGCGGGATGCGGATTTGGCGCGATTGGAGCAGGCGTCCACGCGCATGCAACGGCAGGAAAAACAGACCGAGGCAAAACGGCGGGAGTCTGCCGCGCGCCAAGACCGCCGGGCCCGGCAAGGGCGAAAGCTCAGAGACGGGTCACAGTCGAAAATGCTCTTGGACAAGGCGAAAGAGGGCGCGCAAAACAGTGCTTCGGGACGGATCATGGCCGAGGCGCGTAAAAAGGCGGCTCTTGAGGGTGAGCGGGCTGAGATTGCCCAAAAGATCGAGGTCAAAACCCCGGTGCATATGGATTTCCCCGCGGTTCATCTGCCGCCCACAAAGCAGATATTGCAGCTGGGAGATGCGGTGTTTGCGGTTGGGGGGCAGCACATTGGGCCGATCAATCTGAGCATGGTCGGCCCGGCGCGGTTGCGCGTCTCTGGGCCGAACGGGGCCGGGAAATCAACGCTTTTGCGGGCGATTTCCGGGGAAATTGCGCCGATGTCGGGACAGGTGAATCGCTTGGTGCCCTGTGCGATGTTGGACCAAAATGGCGGGTTTGACCAAGACACTGGGTCTTTGATCGCGGCGGCGGAGCAGGCCTTTCCATCGGTTGCCGAGGCGCAATTGCGCGCGTGTCTGGCCCGCGCCGGGTTTCGCGGCGATGCGGCCCATGCGCCGGTGCAAGAGCTGTCGGGCGGCGAAAAAATGCGGGCGCGGATCGCGCTTTTGGCCGCGAGCCCGGAGGTGCCGCCGCTTTTACTACTTGATGAGCCGACAAATCACCTTGATCTCGCCGCCCTTGAGACGCTTGAATTGGGGCTGTCACAATGGCGCGGTGCGATGATTGTGGTGACCCATGATGACGTATTTGCCCAAAAAATGGCGTTTACCGACGTGATTTCGGGGCCTTTTGCCTAATCTGTGGGCCAGAGAGGCGCGCGCTCCGTCACAGAGGCGTCACGAACACGCGATAAAACGCAATGGAGCAGACCACATATATACAGGGGCTTGTCAGGTTTAAGCCGCGATATATAGTGGAGACATATGAGGGACGGGGTGTCCCGTCCTTGAACCCAAATGGTCGCAAGGCGGGATTGGTGCGTGAGGATGGACGGAGATTTCAGAACACATTTTGTGCGCGAGCCGAATGCGGTGAAGGCTCATTCGGCCTTGGTGCTCAACGCGGATTATCGGCCCTTGTCCTATTACCCGCTGTCGCTTTGGCCATGGCAAGAGGCGGTGAAGGCGGTGTTTTTGGACCGGGTGGATATTGTCGCCGAATATGACGACTATGTGCATAGCCCGAGTTGCAGGATCAAAATCCCCTCTGTTGTCGTCCTCAAAGATTATGTCAAACCTCAAAAGCGCGTGGCCTTCACGCGCTTTAATTTGTTTTTGCGCGATGAATTTTGTTGCCAATATTGCGGCTCGCGCGGCGATTTGACCTTTGATCATGTGATCCCACGGGCGCGTGGTGGGATCACATCCTGGGAAAATGTGGTGGCGGCCTGTTCGCCATGCAACCTGAAGAAAGGGTCAAAATCCCTGCGTCAGGTGGGCATGTCTTTGCGCAAGCCGCCGCGCCCGCCGGTGTCCGAGGAGCTGCGCAATATGGGGCGGAAATTCCCGCCGAACCATTTGCATGAAAGTTGGATCGACTATCTCTATTGGGACAGCGAATTGGACGCCTGAGACTTTGGAGGCGACATTAAGCCGAACAGGACGCCCCACCCAAGACACAGAATTTCGCACAATGCGGGTGATTGAGCGCCACATCCCCCGCAGCCTCAGACAATGTCGCGCCCAGGTCAAATTCCGGTGCATAGGGCAGGAGCGTGCAGGCCACGACTGACGGTGCGGACCCTTTGCGTTTGACCACCATCCGGCTTGAGGCGCACATCACATCGCGCGGCGATTTGTTGAGAATGCCCCAACAGGCGGTGGTGATTTCGGGCACCTCGACAGACATATCCATTTCTGGGAAAATCACTGTCTTTCCGGGGTTATACGCGTCGATCTTATAGTCGTTTTCCGCAAAGAGCCGCGCAAATCCGGTCCGCGCGTCCTGATCCGTTTCATGCCAAAGCGAGCGCGCCGCCACGGCCAAAGTCAGCCCCGCATCCCGCGCCCAATCCATGCCCGCCAAGGTCTTTTGAAAACTGCCCGCGCCGCGCATCTCATCGTGGTTGGCCTCGGACCAATGATCGAGCGACACCCGCAGCGTCAGCTTGCCGGGAAACGCGTCATTGAGCGCCACAAGCCCGGTTTTGACATGCGGGCGCTGCATCGGCTGCATGGCATTGGTCAGGATCAACACCTCATAGCCCCGGACAAGCGCCGCCCGCGCCATCGCAATCATATCCGGGTTCATAAACGGCTCGCCACCGGTAAAGGCAATCTCGCGCAGGCCCCACTTCAAACCGTCGAGCTCGTTCAAATAGCTCTCAACCTCCGCAACCGTCAGATAGGCCAGCGCATCATTGGTCGGCGAGCTGTCGATATAGCAATTGACGCAGGTGATGTTGCACAATGTACCCGTATTGAACCACAGGGTTTGCGGATCAGTAAGGGCGACGGTGGCCCGCGCGTCGCCTTTGGCGGTTCGTTTTGGGTCTTGGAATTTGCCAAGATTGGTGGCGGGCTGGGGCGTGTCCAAGTCTTTCATTATGTCTTTCATCACGTCTTTCATAAAAGTCTCTGCGGGCTTTCTGGTAAGGGCTCTGTGTTTTGAGATCAGAGTTTGATCAGGCTAAAGCCTCGGTGCCGTTGTGAAAAGAGCGCACAATCGGATGCACAGGGATGTGAATTGCCGCTTTGGAAAAACTCAGGCTTGAGAGAGGGCAAAGCGGTGCTAGACTCTGAGGTGCCATCGCGGTAAATGATCCGCGTTAGCGCTAACGCCTCATAAGCCCCAATGCTGCGGGCCGAAAGGAACAGACATATGGCTTCTCGCGTCATTCCGGTCGAGGATTTCGACCTCGTGATTTTTGGTGGTACGGGTGATTTGGCCCGGCGAAAAATTCTACCGGGGTTGTATCGCCGGTTTTGTTCTGGCCAGATGCCGGAAACCGCGCGGATCATTGGCGCCGCACGGTCCGAGCATGACACCGCAGAGTTTCGCCAGATTGTGCGCGACGCGATCCGCGAGTTTTCCAAAAAGAACGAGTGTGATGACGCGTTGATCGGTACGTTTTTAGAGCGGCTGCATTACGTTCAGGTCGACGCCAAAGGTGAGGATGGCTGGGGTGATCTGCGCGACTTGATGCGCAAGGATGTGGTGAAAGCCTATTATTTCTCGGTCGCGCCCAGCCTGTTTGGCGATCTGGCCGAGCGGCTGCAAGCCCATGGCATTGCCGACGAAGACGCCCGTATCGTGGTTGAAAAACCGTTTGGGCGTGATCTGGCCAGTGCCAAAAAGCTGAACCAGGACCTCGCCAAACATTTCGACGAAACACAGATTTACCGCATCGACCACTACCTTGGCAAAGAGACGGTGCAAAACCTGATGGCGGTGCGGTTCGGCAACATCCTGTTCGAGCCGCTGTGGAATTCGCAATATGTCGATCACATCCAAATCACCGTGGCCGAAACCGTCGGCGTGGGCGGGCGCGGTGAATATTACGACAAATCGGGCGCGATGCGCGACATGGTGCAAAACCACCTGATGCAGTTGTTGTGCCTGATCGCGATGGAGCCGCCGTCGCGGTTTGACCCGGATGCGGTGCGCGACGAAAAGCTCAAAGTCATTCGCGCGCTGGAGCCGATTGATCACCATCACATTGTGCGTGGTCAATATGATGCCACCGAAACCGAACCGTCCTACCGCGAAGACGCCGGTGATCCGCGGTCGCGCACCGAAAGTTTCATCGCGCTGCGCTGTATGATTTCCAACTGGCGGTGGGCGGGCACGCCGTTCTATCTGCGCACCGGCAAAAAGCTAAAAGCCCGCGCGTCGGAAATTGCCGTGGTGTTCAAAGACGCGCCGCATTCGATCTTTGGCGAAGAGGCCGGGCGGCACGCCAATGTGCTGTCCATTCGGTTGCAGCCCAATGAGGGCATGACGTTGAAAGTGACCATCAAGGAGCCGGGTCCGGGCGGGATGCGCCTGATTGATGTGCCGCTGGATATGAGTTTTGCCGATGCCTTGGGCGAGGAGGCGGATGACATTCCAGATGCCTATGAACGGCTGATCATGGATGTCATTCGCGGCAACCAAACCCTGTTCATGCGCGGCGATGAGGTCCAAGCCGCCTGGGCCTGGACCGATCCTTTGATCGAAAGCTGGGAAGCGCGTTCTGACGTTCCGAAACTTTATGACGCCTATTCCTCTGGCCCCGAGGACGCGGCGATGATGCTTCACCGGGAAGGGCGGCGCTGGCGGGAGATTAAGGAATGAGTTTTATCGAATACCCCGACCGCGAGGTGATGCAGCTTGATCTGGCCAATAAGATTGCCGGAGAATTGCGCAGCGCTTTGGACCATCAGGACCGGGTGAGTTTTTGCGTTTCTGGCGGCTCCACGCCGGGGCCGGTGTTTGACACGCTCTCGGACGTGAGCTTGGACTGGGACCGGGTGGACGTGTT
Organism: Roseobacter sp. TSBP12; assembly: GCF_009129705.1. Taxonomy (NCBI): domain Bacteria; kingdom Pseudomonadati; phylum Pseudomonadota; class Alphaproteobacteria; order Rhodobacterales; family Roseobacteraceae; genus Roseobacter; species Roseobacter sp. TSBP12. Next base: position 7,465 of record NZ_PYIB01000033.1, on the reverse strand, counting down.
GCTCAATGACGAACGTTGGGTGCCTGAGAGCTCTGAGCGCTCCAACACCGCCATGCTCAAACGTCGCCTTTTGGTGAACAAAGCGGCACATGCACGCCTGATCCCGCTCTATGCCGATGTGCCCACGCCTGAGGACGGTTTGGCCGGGTTGATGCCCGCGATCGAGGCGATTTTGCCGATCAATGTGCTGCTCTTGGGCATGGGCGACGATATGCACACCGCAAGCCTGTTTCCCGGTGCGGATCAATTGGGCCTGGCGCTCTCGGATGAAGCGCCAACGCTTTTGGCCATGCGCGCGCCCGGTGCGGCCGAACCCCGGATCACCCTGTCGGCGAACGCGCTCAAAACCGCGATTTCGACCCACATTCTGATCACCGGCGAAGGCAAGCGCAAAGCCTATGAGGCCGCCCGCGATCTGCCCGCACAGGATGCCCCCGTGTCGGTGTTTTTGCCACAAGCGCATGTTCATTGGGCGCCTTGATCATTCCGGGGGCCTTGGGCGCAAAAGAGACGCCTGAACGCGCCGATTTCAAGACGCCTTTAGCAAGATTGAAACAAATCCAGTATAAGCGAGGTGACGCAAGGGTTTGACGATCCGGTCAAATCGGTGCCCGCCCAAAGGAGACCAAATGTCCGTTGATTTTGCAGCACTCAAAGCGCTCCATGCCACTGCGGGAGACCGTCACATCCTTGAGCTTTTTCAACAGGATGAGGACAGGGCTTCGCGGTTTTCGGCCATAGCGGATGGTCTTTTGTTTGATTATTCCAAAACCAATATGGATGACTCTGCGCTTGCGGCTTTGATGGCGCTTTTGGAGGTTGCAGGCGTCGCAGAGAAACGCGAAGCGATGTTCTCGGGTCAAAAGATCAACGACACCGAAGGCCGCGCCGTCTTGCACACAGCCTTGCGCAATCTCGATGGCGGCGAGGTCTTGGTTGACGGCAAGGATGTGATCGCGGGCGTGCGTCACACACTGGCGCGGATGGATGATTTTGCCGACCGGGTGCGGCGTGGGTCGATCTCCGCCTATTCCGGTGCGCCGTTTGAGGATGTGGTCAATATCGGCATCGGCGGCTCGGACCTGGGTCCGGTGATGGCCTATGAGGCGCTCAAACCCTATGAGGATGGCCCGCGCTGTCATTTCGTGTCCAATGTCGATGGCGCCCATATCAACGACGTGCTCAAGGGGTTGAACCCGCAAACCACGCTGGTGATTGTCGCCTCGAAAACCTTCACCACGATCGAAACCATGACCAATGCCAAAGCGGCGCGCGATTGGTTGGTCAAAGCGGTCGGCGAAGAGGGGATTTCCAAACATTTTGCCGCCCTTTCCACCGCCAAAGACAAAACAGCCGCCTTTGGCATCGACCCGGATCTGGTCTTTGGTTTTGAGGATTGGGTCGGCGGACGCTATTCGGTTTGGGGGCCGATTGGCCTGTCCTTGATGTTGGCGATTGGACCGCAAAAATTTGCCGAATTCCTGCGCGGTGCGCAAGCGATGGACACGCATTTCCGCACGGCTGAGTGGCAAGACAACCTTCCGGTGCTTTTGGCGCTGGTCGGGATTTGGCACAATCAGGTCTGTGGTTACGCCACCCGTGCGGTTTTGCCCTATGAGCAGCGTTTGGTGCGGCTTCCGGCCTATCTGCAACAGCTTGAGATGGAATCAAACGGCAAAGGCGTGGCGATGGATGGCACGGATTTGCCATTCAACAGCGGACCGGTTGTCTGGGGCGAACCCGGCACCAACGGGCAACATGCGTTTTACCAATTGATCCACCAAGGCACGCGGGTTGTGCCCTGTGAATTTTTGGTCGGGCGCTTTGGTCATGAAAAAGGGCTGGAGCATATGCACGAGCTCTTGGTGTCCAACTGTCTGGCGCAATCTGAGGCCTTGTTGCGTGGCCGGTCGCTGGATGAGGCGCGCGCGATCATGGCCGCCAAAGGGTTTGAGGGCGCGGAATTGGAACGGCAAGCCCGCCATCGCGTTTTCCCTGGCAATCGTCCGTCGACCACGCTGGCCTATGAAAAACTCACACCGTTCGTTTTGGGGCAAATCGTGGCGCTTTATGAGCATCGGGTGTTTGTCGAGGGCGTGATCCTTGGCATCAACTCGTTTGATCAATGGGGGGTTGAGCTGGGTAAGGAGCTGGCGCTGGCGTTGCAGCCGGTTTTGGCGGGCGAGGCGGATGGTGCGGGCAAAGATGGTTCGACGCTACAATTGGTGCAATATTTGCAGACCAAAACGGCCTGAACCCTCTAAAAATAAATGCAAAAAGGCGCCTAATGTAGCGCCTTTTCTGTGTGTTATGTGGTTATTTTAATGTGACACCTTAACCAAACATCGCACCAAATTTCATCGCGGTTTTCGCATCTCCGGCGATCTTCAGCTTGCCAAACAACGCCGCTTTCATCGGGTTCAAAGTCCCGGCGAGAATTTTCTCAAAACTCTCCTGATCGGCCATGATCGCGCAATCGGCGCGTGCGTCAGAGACCTCGACCCCTTGGCCAAAAATCACCAAATTGCCCACGTCCTTGATCCGCAGCGAGACGGATTTTTCAAAATTTTCACTCTCAAGCCGCTGCAACAACGCGGCCTTGGCGGTTTCTAAAAATGGATGTGTCATGTGGCGTCTCCCCTTTAAATCAATCCCTAGCGTGGACAGAGGCGATCGCCCAGAGAGACGCTGCGTCGAAACGCGATGTCTCCTGCAAAATTCGGGGATCAAATGGGACGTTTGGAGCGGGTAACGAGAATCGAACTCGTAACTAAAGCTTGGGAAGCTGCCGTGATACCTTTTCACCATACCCGCGCGCGTGTGGGCCTAGGTAGTCAAACCGCGCGCGGCGGTCAAGTGGATTTGCACCAAACCGCGCGCAAGTTTTATCCTTTTACCGCCGCCGGCGTCGTCCTGTGCCGCCGCTTGAGCCGCTGTTAAACGACGGTTCGGGCAGGGGGACCACGGCACGCAACCCGGTGAACGGGTCGGTGGCGTGAGGGATGGCATTGGCGGCGACGAAATGTTCCTGAAACCGTGGTTCAATCGCGGTTTCGATCTTGGTGATCTCATGCACCAAGGCCTCCACCTCGCGGCGTGAGGCCACGTTCAAAAGCGCGATCTGTGCGCCCGTGCCCGCCGCATTGCCCGCACTTGTGACATGCTCCAACGGGCAATCCGGGATCATGCCCAAAACCATCGCGTGTTTTGGCGAAATATGTGCGCCAAAGGCCCCGGCCAAAACCACGCGCTCCACTTTGTCCGAGCCAAATTCATCCATCAACAGCCGCGCTCCGGCGTAAAGCGCGGATTTGGCCAATTGGATGGCGCGAATGTCACCCTGAGTGACCGAAATCACCGGGCCGCCGTCTTCTGATCCGTCATGGATCAAATAGCTGTGGGTGCGGCCTTCGGGGCGGGCGCGCGCGGTGCCCGTGGCCTCGGCCGATCCGATCAAACCATTGGCATCGACGATCCCGGTCATGCGCATTTCCGCCACCGCCTCGATGATCCCCGATCCGCAAATGCCAGACACGCCAGTGACCGCCGTTTGTGTGGTAAACTCGGGATCATCGGACCACAGGTCACAGCCAATCACCTTAAAGCGCGGTTCTTTTGTGGTGGGGTCAATCTCCAACCGCTCAATGGCGCCGGGCGCGGCGCGTTGGCCGGATGAAATCTGTGCCCCTTCAAAGGCCGGTCCCGTCGGAGAAGAGCAAGCTAAGACACGGGTTTTATTTCCTAAAATGATCTCAGCATTGGTGCCCACGTCGACAATCAACGTCAGCGGATCACGTTTTTGCGGCGCTTCCGAGAGCGCCACGGCTGCGGCATCCGCGCCGACATGGCCCGCGATCAAGGGCAGGATATAGACTTGGGCTGCGGGGGCGAAGCTCAATCCCAACTCAGCGGCAGACAGGTCCATCGCGGAATTTGTCGCCAGCGCAAAGGGCGATTGCCCCAAAGGAGTCGGGTCCAACCCCAAAAGCAGGTGGTGCATCACCGGGTTCATCACGAACACCGCTTCAAAAATATCCGTGACCTCAATCCCGGCCTCACGCGCCAACTCCTGCGCCAGCGTGTTCATCGCTTCGCGCACCGCGGCCGTCATGTCGGCCGCCCCCGTGTCATTCATCATCGCATAGGAAACCCGCGACATCAGGTCTTCGCCAAAGCGGATTTGCGGGTTCATCACCCCGCCCGAGGCCTTGACCTCACCGGTGGTCAGATCGGTCAAATGCGCGGCGATGGTGGTGGACCCGAGATCGACCGCCAGACCGTACAGCGATGGCTCCGTAAAGCCCGGCCAGACGCCGACCAGTTTGATCACACCCGTGCGCGCCGTGTTGAGCGCCACGGTGATCTTGTAACCCCCTTTGATCAGAGCGGCTTGCATCGCGATCAGCATCGGGATCGGCAAGGTCTGGGGCAGGGTGACGGGATCAACCTGCCATTGCTCAAACAGTGCCGTTTTCAACCGTTCCCAATCGCCCGTGGGCGCGTGCATATCGGCCTCTTCGACCTCGACATAGACGGCGCGGGTGGCCGGGTCCATTTCGATCACGCGTGTGGTTGCGGCCTTGCGCACCACCTGTTTGTGGACCTGACTTTCCGGCGGCACATCCAACACCACATCGCCTTGGATACAGGCCTGACAGCCCAAACGCCGCCCGGGTTTCAGCCCGCGCACCCGGTCATAGCGCTCTTCGACGGTGTTGACATCACTCAGCGCGCCCGGGTCGGCATGGATGCCATGTTTCGCGTGTTCGCCAAAGGACGGCTGTACCTGACATTTCGAACAAATCCCGCGCCCGCCACAGACCGAATCCAGATCGACACCCAATTGCCGCGCGGCTTGCAACACCGTGGTGCCCGGCGCCACATGGCCGCGTTTGCCCGAGGGGGTGAAAATCACCAGAGGATCTGAGTTGCTCATTTCGAACCTTTCAAAGGATCATCGTCACGCCAAGCGCCGCTTTCTAAACCGTCCAAGGCCCAAGGTCCGATGGAAAGGCGGATGAGCCGCAGGGTCGGAAAGCCGACATGGGCCGTCATCCGCCGGACTTGGCGATTGCGGCCCTCGGATATGGTCAGTTCGAGCCAGGAGTCTGGCACGGATTTGCGGTAGCGCACCGGCGGGGTGCGCAGCCAAAGCCAATCGGGTGCATCGACGCGGCGGGCGCGGGCAGGGCGGGTCATGCCATCTTTGAGCATCACACCTTGGCGCAGCTCTTTCAAAGCGGCCTCGTCCAGATTGCCCTCAACCTGCGCCAGATAGGTCTTTTCCATCTTGTGACGCGGGTTGGAAATCCGCGCCTGTAGTGCTCCGTCATCGGTCAATAGCAAAAGCCCCTCACTGTCGCGATCAAGCCGCCCAGCGGGGTAGACTTTGGGCACAGGAACAAAGTCCGAGAGGGTGCGACGGGTTGTCCCTTCGGTGCCTTTGTCGGTGAACTGCGAGAGCACATCGAAGGGCTTGTTCAGGCAAATCAGCCGGGCCATGCGCGTACTCCTGTCTTTACTGTGATCCAAATACTCGATGGTTGACAGCGATTTACCGACGACGGCGCCCACCGCCGCGACGCCCACCACCAGAGCCTGCCGAGGCAGAGGCGGTTGCCGCTTCGGCAAAGGTCGCGCCTTCGGCCACGGCATCCATAATCCGGGCAAAGCTGATCCATTTGGTGCCGTCGGGGTCGTGGTTCATCAACAGGTTGGCGGCGCGAATTGCCTCCATTTCCTGAATGCGGACCGGGTTCATGATCGCGGAGGTCATGCCCGCGCAATCGCCATCGGCAAGAACGCCGCGTTGATGCCGTGACGATGTGGCAGACCAAAGGAGACGTTTGATGCGCCGCAGGTGGTGTTGACGCCCAGCTCATCGCGCAGACGACGCACCAAGGTGAACACCTGCTGGCCCGCCGTGCGCATGGCACCGATGGGCATCACCAGCGGATCAACCACGATGTCATGGGCGGGAATGCCATAGTCGGCGGCGCGTTGGACGATGCGTTTGGCAACCTCAAAACGCACATCCGGGTCCTCGGAAATCCCGGTGTCATCATTGGCAATCGCCACGACCGGCACGTTGTATTTTTTCACCAGCGGTAGCACGCGCTCCATCCGTTCTTCTTCGCCGGTCACCGAGTTCAACAGCGGACGGCCCTCAGCGGCTTCAAGCCCCGCTTCCAAGGCATCCGGCACCGAGCTGTCAATGCACAAAGGCACATCGACGATGGCCTGAATGCGCGCAACGAGTTCGCGCATCAGCGGCGGCTCAACGAAATTATTGTCAGCATAGCGCGGGTCTTCGGCCATTTTGTTGGAAAACACCGCACCCGAATTGATGTCCAAAATGCTGGCACCACAGGCGACCTGTTCCAAAGCATCGCGTTCGACGGTGGAAAAATCGCCCAGCTCCAATTCCGCCGCAAGTTTTTTGCGGCCCGTCGGGTTGATGCGTTCGCCGATCACGCAAAACGGTTCGTCAAAGCCGATCACAACGGTTTTGGTTTTGCTCTCAATCACGGTGCGGGTCATGGTCTATCCTTTAGCGGCAGGCTCGCGCCCGTCATTGTCAATGAGGGCTTTGAGCCGCTCTTTATCATAGGCCGCATCCAATGCGGCGGCTTTTTCATCGGCGGCCTGTTGTGGCGCGCCCTCGCAACTCACGGTCTCGTCACGCCATTCGGCCATGTACGCATCGCCATCGGTCGCACCGATGCGCATCGCCACCCGGTCGATCGCCTGTTCGAACCGCTCGGGCAACACCGCGCGTGCCGCACGACGCCCGCGCCCAACACGGACCTGTGCGGGGATGTCGCGCCAATAGATGATGGTCATATCCGACATGAGAGACCCTTTGCGCCTTATAAACTCAGCATAAACTCTGCCAAACGCATAAAAGAAAGGACCGGGACACGAAAGGGTTGGTTGGCGCAGGGGGGCTGAAAAATTCTCATCAAGATCATGAGCCGCGCGCGGGCTGCGGCTTGGCGATCACGATTTTCACAGGGGCCGGACGCGCGGGCACCGAAATCGTGAAGGCTTAGGGCCAGAAGGTGTCTTGCCGGATGTGCAGAAATCCGCTTATGGTAGGGGTAACTTGATATGGAGGGCGTGTGATATGACGCCCAAGCGTCCCACTGGTGCGGGCGCGTTCCCGAAAGCGGTCGAGACCCCCGCGCCTCTACTTGCCGACCCGGCGGAGCTTTATGCTGCGTTAGACCTCGGTACAAATTCGTGTCGCATGTTGATTGCCCAACCCAAGGGCAGTCAGTTTCATGTGGTCGACAGTTTCTCGAAATCGGTTCAACTCGGCTCCGGGTTGGAATCGTCTGGAGCTCTGTGTCGATCGTCGATTTCGCGCACGATTCAGGCCCTGCGGGTCTGTCGCAAGAAACTTGAGAAACATGATGTCAAACGGATGCGATTGGTCGCAACCGAAGCCTGTCGGCGGGCGAAA
>NZ_PYIB01000032.1:0-550 GCF_009129705.1 Roseobacter sp. TSBP12 | reverse complement strand
GGCCTTTTTGAACGGCTTGGAACGATGGATTTCGCCGCCAAACGACGCCTCGGCTATCGCGCGGCGCTTGAACAGGCTGGTGTCCCGAAGACGACGCCCTCTGCTACTCCTCTGAAATGACAGAGGAATATGGATTTTCAGCGACGACGAAAATGCTCGCCTTGGAGAGCCCACCCACTGCTTTTGCTGGCCTCGTCGATCATCGTCGGCTTTGGCGTGCGCCGCGCGCTTGATGCGGCGGGTTTTGAAAATTTAGGAAAAAGACGTTTTCGCTGATCATCCATGATGACGATCTCTCCTACCTGCGCAACGGCAACAGCGAACCGATTTATACCGCCACCCGGTCTTCTGTGCGGCAAGCCGGACGGATTTGCGCCGAAATCTTGATGGATATGATCGTCAATCCCAACCGTCCGGCGCAGCATGTGCTTTTGGATGCGGAGTTGATTATCGGCCACACCACCGGTCCCGCACCGCAGGGCTGAGCCTCCACACAACCGCGCCTTTCGCCAAACGCCCTGATCCAGACAAAGAATCTTTAAAACAAATC
>NZ_PYIB01000031.1:0-48787 GCF_009129705.1 Roseobacter sp. TSBP12 | reverse complement strand
CGCTTCGCGTTGTCGGTCTGGCAATGTCGCCAAAGCCGCGTTCAACGCATCAATCCGCTCCCGCTGGATCATCACCGCCTCTTGCGAGGGGCGATCATCCTCGGGCTCGGCAATTTCATCCAAGGCATTGCCGCGTTTTTTACGCAGCCGATCCGTGCACAGGTTGGTCACCACCCGGTAGAGCCATGTGGTAACCTTGGCCTCGCCCTGTCGCCATTCGGGGGCGATTTTCCACAGCCTGAGCATCGCCTCCTGAGCCACATCTTCGGCCTCCGCCCGATCACGCAACAGTCGCGCGGCATAGCCCAGAACCTTTGGCGTCAAACGCAACGTCAACGCGCGCGCCGAGGCCGCATCGCCATTGCCAAAGGCAATCAGCAACGCGTCATCAGAGACATCACTCAGGGCGTCAAAGGGCATATCCATCACCGGCTATGGCTATCTCAAACTGTTGGTGGCGTCCACTGTGAGGCGGTGGGGAAGAGAAATCCCTTCCCCGCGCTCCCAACGCTTAGTTCCGGCCCTGACCCGGCACTTTCATCCCCGAACGCCCGTTTTGCATATGGCCCTGCATCCGCTGTTGCATCAGGGCCAGTTCTTCTTGGCTGATCGTGCCATCCTTGTCGCGGTCCAGCCGGTCAAACAGGCTCACGCGCGGGGCGTTGCCCATTTCTTCGGCGCTCAACACACCATCGCCATCGGTGTCGCGGTTTTGGATCATGGCTTCGGCGCGCATCTGCATCCGGTTCATGCGCTGCGCCTCTTGGTGGGCGAGCAATTCAGCCGCATCCACTGTGCCATTGCCATCCGCATCCACTTCGGCAAACCGCGCCGCTTTGAACGCATCGACCTCGGCCAAGGACAGTTTGCCATCGCCATCGCTGTCCACGGTGGCAAAATCAAACTCCGGCCCAAACGGCATGAAGCCCTGTCCGCGTTCCATTTTCATATCGCCGCGCATCCCGCCCATTTGATCGGGATTGTTCGGACCACCAGCGGCAAACGCCGCGACGGACCCACCCAGCACGGCAAGCAAAGCGAGAGCTGAGACAAATGTATTGCGTTTCATGTTCATTTCCTTTTCACAGGGTTACTCCTGCGCGCCGCTCCGACCTCGCTTCGAGACCTACATGCAGCGCGCTTTGATACTTATGAAACGGGCCACCCTCGCACTTCCGTCGCAAACGGCTCAAATAATGTGAAAGACACTCCCCCCCCCCCGGACGCGACATCGGGACGCAAGGACAAAGCGCGCAGGTTTGCGTAAGACTTTGTCGCTTAAACTCACGCCCATATCCGCAAAGAGGCGAACCGCACATGACCGACACGACTCAGGGCCTCAGCGCCACCCCCTCCTCCCTGTCTGACACCGCCCCGGCGCGTGCAGGCGAACGCGAAATGCGCCCCGCCCTTTTGCGCGGCTGGAAACGGCGCTGCCCCTCCTGTGGCGGCGGTCCGATGATGAAAGGCTATTTGAAAGTCCGCGACGAATGTCCGGTCTGCGGCGAGGAATTGTTTCATCACCGTGCCGATGACGGCCCCGCCTATCTGACCATTTTGATTGTCGGCCACCTGATGGCGCCGCTTTTGGGCTGGGCTTTTATCGAATTCCGCCCCGATCCTTTGGTCTTGATCGCGATTTTTGCCACGGGCACCGTTGCCTTGTCGCTGTTCCTGTTGCCGCGGTTCAAAGGCATGATCGTGGCGTTTCAATGGGCCAAACGGATGAATGGATTTGGCGACGACGCCTGAGCGATCCGCCCTTATAGCTCTTTGCTGAAATGCACCCGCTGATACCCGTCGCTTTCACCGCGATGGGTCTCGGAAAATCCCAGTTTGGGATATAAAACCAGCGGTCCCTCCATCACGACATTGGTATAAACGTCGATACGCTGCGCCCCCATCCTGCGCGCCTGTTCTTCGGCGCGCGCGATCAACAACCGCGCCAGCCCGTGCCCGCGTGCCGCCTCAGCCACCGCCAGAACATCCAGCATCGCCGTGCCGCCGTCTTGGGCGTAGAGATAGACCATGCCGAGCACCTCCGCGCCAGCAATGGCCACGCTCACCAAGCCCGTCTCAATCAGCGCCCCATAGTCATAAAACACAGGCGCCGGGGGTTTGCCGATCTTCGGTGTGTAAATCGCAAAAGCCTGCGCCACCAAGCGCGTCACCGCCTCTGTGTCCGCGCGCGTCGCGGAGCGTAACACGATCTCGTCCATGCGCGTCCTGTCGTCTCTCTGTCTGCGGTTCCGCCCAGCCTAACCTTGCCTCAGCCTTCTGGCGAGCCCGTTCTTGCGCACCCCCTGTGCACGTCCCTGTGGCCTCGCTCCGGTTGACAGAGGTACGGGGGCGCGAAACGGTGTCCCAAATGCCCGACCTTAAAGAGACCGCCATGCCCAAAACAGACACGCCCCAACCCGATTTCCCCCTGCTTGACCTTGCCGCCTTTGCCGCAGCCGATGCCTCCGGCAAGGCCAAAATTGCCGCCGAGGTGGACCGCATCTGTATCGAAACCGGGTTTCTCGCGATCACCGGCCATGGCGTGCCACAGCCGGTGATCGACGCGATTTGGGCCAAGGCGCGCGGCTTTTTCGATCTTGCGCCCGAGGTGAAACACCGGGTCGGCCCCGTCCCCGGTGCGCCCTATGGCTATCTTGGTCCGGGCACCGAGGCTTTGGCAAAATCGCGCGGCGAAGACACGCCGCCGGATTTGAAGGAAAGCTTCAATGGCGGGCCTTTGAGCATCCCGCCCGGCGAAACCGACCCAGACGCTTTGGCCTTTTGCTATGCGCCTACGCCATGGCCAGACATGCTCGATTTCCGCGCGGCATGGTGCGCCTATTATACTGAAATGGAGGCGCTCGCTGTTCGGATCATGGAAGTCTTTGCTGTCGCCCTCAATCTGCCGCAGGACCATTTCACCCCCTTTATCGACACGCCGATCTCGGCGCTGCGTGCCCTCAATTACCCGGCCCAAGACAGCGCGCCGAAAGAAAACCAATTGCGTGCTGGGGCACATACCGATTACGGCTCTTTGACCATCCTGTTGCCAGAACCCGGCTCGCGCGGCCTTGAAATCCTCACGCCCGAGGGCGATTGGCGCGGCGTGCCGCCAATTGACGGCGCGTTTGTGATCAACATCGGCGATCTGATGACGCTTTGGACGGCTGGGCGCTGGACCTCGACGCTGCACCGTGTTGTCACTCCGCCCGATTGGGCCACCAAGCGACGGATGTCCTTGGCGTTTTTCCACCAACCCAATTGGCACGCCAAGATCACCCCGCTGTCGGGTGCGGCCACAAAACCCGTCACCTCCGGCCCCTATCTGATGAGCAAATTCGCCGCCGCCAACGGCTGACACACAAAAGTCCCATCCTTGCGGACAGGGCCTTTGTCTTCATTGCAGATCAAACACTCTAGCCTGAGGTGAGCCGCCCGTTAGACTTTGCCGTTGCGTCCGCGCCGCGCGTCCGGGTGCAATGCCGTACCTAAGATATGTTCGGAGCGATGCACCACATGGCCCGCATTGCCCACGATCAACGGATCCGGCTGGCCGATCAAGTCCATATCCTTGTCCGGGTAGTCGATGGTGGACAGGAAATGTTTCATACATTCCACCCGCGCGCGTTTTTTGTCGTTGGATTTCACAATCGTCCAAGGCGCATCGGCCGTATCGGTGTAGAAAAACATCGCCTCTTTCGCTTCGGTGTAATCGTCCCATTTGTCCAATGAGGCCTTATCAATCGGTGAGAGTTTCCACTGTTTCAACGGATCGTTTTCGCGCGAGGCAAAGCGACGTTGCTGTTCGACTTGGGTCACCGAGAACCAGTATTTATAAAGCCGGATGCCCGAACGCGTCAGCATCCGTTCAAATTCCGGCGTCTGACGCATGAATTCGAGGTAATCATTGGGCGTACAAAACCCCATCACCCGCTCCACCCCCGCGCGGTTGTACCAAGAGCGGTCATAGAGCACGAATTCGCCCGAGGTCGGCAGATATTCGACATAGCGTTGGAAAAACCATTGGCCGCGCTCTTCGTCGGTCGGTTTGTTCAGCGCCACCACACGGGCGTGGCGCGGGTTCATATGCTCCATGAACCGTTTGATCGTGCCGCCCTTGCCCGCCGCATCGCGGCCCTCAAACAACAACACGAATTTCTCGCCCGTTTCTTGCGCCCAGATCTGGGCCTTCAACAATTCGGCCTGAAGCGCGACTTTCGTGGTCTCATATTCCACCCGCGTCATCTTTTTGCGGTAGGGATATTTCCCGGTCTCAAAGGCCGCACGGATTTTGTCCGGCGTCACGGTTGGAAATGTTTTAGGTCCACCGCGTGTGGCCGGTTCCGTCACCCTGTCGTGCGCCGCCACAGGCATGGTCTCGACGGCAACGCCCTCCTGCCCGGCCACAGGTTCATTTTTCACAGCGGCAGGCACAGCTTTTACAGTCGTCGTCATGCAGGCGGTTCTCCATTTTTACATCCGTTACACCCCCTGTTACATGAAATCTCTTTCTTTTCCTTGATCTGAGGCAAGGTTTTCTCTGCCCCCGCGCCCGCGCGCCTCAACAGCTTGCGTCACCCGGTTCTGAATGGTCTAATCCTAGCCCAACGAGCAAACTCTAAGAATCGAGCGCCACGCCCATGTCCGACGATCTCCTATCCGGCCACCCCGATCCCAATCTCAAAGCCAAAGCCTCCACCTATGACGCCTCATCCATTCAAGTCCTCGAAGACATGGAGCACGTCCGGCTGCGCCCCGGCATGTATATCGGCGGCAAGGATGAGCGCGCTCTGCATCACATGGTGGCCGAGATCATCGACAACTCGATGGACGAAGCCGTCGCCGGTCACGCATCCTGGATTGAGGTCGAGCTGCATGAAAACGGCCATGTCTCGGTGCGCGACAACGGCCGTGGCATCCCGATTGGTGCGCACCCGAAAGACCCGTCAAAATCCGCGCTCGAAATCATTTTCTGTACCCTGAACGCCGGGGGCAAATTCTCTGGCGACAGCTATGAGACCTCGGGCGGTCTGCACGGCGTCGGCTCCTCTGTGGTCAACGCGCTGTCCGATCATTTGCGTGTCGAAGTGGCGCAAAACAAAGAGCTTTACGCCATGGAATTTTCCCGCGGTGTGCCGCAGGGCAAGCTGGCCAAAATCGGCGCGGCGCCGAACCGTCGCGGCACCTCCGTGACCTTTCACCCGGACCCCGAGATTTTCGGCGCGCTCAAACTCAAACCCGCCCGCCTTTTTGCCATGGCACGCTCCAAAGCCTATCTGTTTTCCGGCGTCGAAATCCGTTGGAAAACCGCGATCAAGGATGGTGACACCCCGCTTGAGGCAAAATTCCATTTCCCCGGCGGGCTTGCCGATTACCTCTCAGAGACCATGGGCGGTGCCACCACCTATGCCGACAAACCCTTTGCGGGCTCCGTGTCTTTTGAAAAATTCAAAGCCCCCGGCAAGGTCGAATGGGCGATCAATTGGACGCCTGCGCGCGATGGCTTTATCCAGTCCTATTGCAACACCGTGCCCACGCCCGAGGGCGGCACCCACGAGGCCGGGTTTTGGGCCGCGATCCTGAAAGGCATCAAGGCTTACGGCGATTTGGTTGGCAATAAAAAGGCCCAAAACATCACCCGCGAAGACCTGACCACAGGGGCGGGCGCTTTGGTGTCCTGTTTCATCCGTGAGCCGGAATTTGTTGGCCAGACCAAGGACCGTCTGGCCACCACAGAGGCGCAGCGCATGGTCGAAAACTCCGTGCGCGACCATTTTGACAACTGGCTCGCCGCCGATACGAAATCCGCCGGTTCCATCCTCGATTTCCTCGTGTTGCGCGCCGAGGAACGCCTGCGTCGTCGCCAGGAAAAAGAGACCCAGCGCAAGACAGCGACCAAGAAACTGCGGCTTCCGGGCAAGCTGACCGATTGCTCCTCGAAAGACCGCGTCGGCACCGAATTGTTCATCGTCGAGGGCGACTCTGCGGGCGGTTCCGCCAAGGGCGCGCGCAAACGCGAAACGCAGGCGCTGTTGCCGCTCAAGGGTAAAATCCTAAACGTCTTGGGCGCGGCCTCCGGCAAGCTCAACACCAACCAGGAAATCTCGGACCTCTGCGAAGCCTTGGGCGTCCAAATGGGCACGCGCTTTAACGTCGAAGACCTGCGTTATGAGAAAATCATCATCATGACCGATGCGGACGTCGATGGTGCCCATATTGCCGCGCTGTTGATGACCTTCTTCTACACCCAAATGCGCCCGCTGATCGACCAAGGCCACCTGTATCTCGCCTGCCCGCCGCTCTACCGCCTGACCCAAGGCGCGAAACGGCTTTATGTCTCTGATGATGCTGAGAAAAACCTTTGGATGGAAAAGGGTCTTGGCGGCAAGGGCAAGATTGACGTGCAGCGGTTCAAAGGCCTCGGCGAAATGGACGCGAAGGATTTGAAAGAGACCACAATGGACCCCAAATCCCGCAAGCTGATCCGGGTGACAATCCAAGAGGATTTCCCCGGTGAAACGGCCGATCTGGTCGAGCGTTTGATGGGGAAAAAGCCGGAGCTGCGGTATCAGTATATTCAAGAGAATGCGCAGTTTGTTGAGGAATTGGATGTTTAGAATCTTTCGAAAGACGCTTGGCGCCGATCACCTAAAATGCATCTATTGGGATTTATCACGTTACTTTGAAGCTTACAGGGAAGCAGGAACACCAGTTAATGTGGAAACTGCATTTCCAAGATCAATTGTAGAAGAAATGTATGAGTTGTCTGGCCACGTCGAAACGACGGTCCACATGCTGCGAGTGCTTTGGCAATCAGAAAAATCCAAAGATTTCGTGCGATCTTTTTCTGTAAACGCGTTTGTTGATGAAGCTGAGAAAATGGATAGCCGACTGTTGGCCAGAGTTGAAGCAGAAGCGTTTGTAGATGTCGCTAAAGCCTTCATTGATGAAATAGAAGTTTTGACTGTTCGTGGGCAGATCAAGAAAACTGCGAAGGTGTCCGCCTTTCTCTTAGTCGTTCTACAAGAAATATTCACTCGCTGGGAAATGGTGCTCTTCACTGTAAACATGGAAATCATTAAGCGCGATGAGATTGACGCGATCTAAAATCAGCCCCATTCCGCTCATCACGAAACTGTCAGGTCACCTTGCCCCGCCGCCTCCGGTATAGTGCTGAAAACCCATTTGGAGGCTCGCATGTCCAATCTGACCAAACCGCTCCTTATCGCTGTCATGGCCCTCACCGCCGCGCCGGCTTTCGCGGACCATGGCCATAACAACGGCAAAGGCTGGGGCGTTGGTCACATCCCGCCCGGCCACGCCAAGAAAATGCTTTATGGCTACGGGGATCGCCTCCCGGAGGGCTATGTGATCCTGCGCGATTATGATCGTTATCATCTGCCTGACCCGGACGGATACCGCTATGCGCAATATGACGGGCAAATCTATAAGATCGCCCGCGATGCCGCCATCGTGGTTTCGGCCATCGGGATTATGTCTGACCTGTTGAATTGATCCTTTAGGGGTCGGCCCTCAGCACGGGCGGGCCGGCCCGAATTCATCCGAAACACATCATGCATATTTTGCATGAAAACAGCGCCTTGCGACCGACATCTCACGCTGGGACGACCTGCCCCATATCCAGCTTCACCACCCGGTCCATCTTGGCCGCCAACTCATGGTTGTGCGTGGCGATCAGCGCAGACAAGCCCTCGTCGCGGACCAGTTCCATCAGCACGTCAAACACCAAATCCGAGGTCTCTGGATCAAGATTCCCGGTCGGCTCATCCGCCAGCAAAAGCCCCGGCCCGTTGGCCAGCGCCCGGCAAAATGCCACCCGTTGTTGCTCGCCCCCCGACAGGGCTGCGGGGCGGTGGGTGGCGCGGCGGGAGATGCCGACTTTGTCCAATAACGCCATCGCGCGGGCTTCGGCCTCAGCCACAGGCACGGCATTGGCAAGCTGCGGCAGGACCACGTTTTCAAGCGCGGTGAACTCCGGCAGCAGGTGGTGAAATTGGTAGATAAACCCCACCCCCGCGCGCCGCATCGCGGTGCGCCGACGATCGCCCAGACCCGTCATATCCTGACCGGCAATCGTCACCGTCCCGGCATCCGGCACATCCAACAGCCCGGCGATGTGCAACAGCGTCGATTTCCCCGCCCCGGACGGCGCGGTCAGGGCCACGACCTCGCCGCGTTTGAGGGTCAAATCAATGCCGCGCAGGACCTCGATCTGATTGGGTTTTCCGGCATTGTAGGTCTTGGTGATGCCTTTGATCTCTAACATATTATTCATAACGCAGCGCCTCCACCGGGTTCATCCGCGCGGCACGGCGCGCTGGGAAAATCGTGACCACAAAGGACAGGCCAAGCGAGAGCGACACGGCCTTAAACACATCCGCCGCGCGTAGTTCGGCCGGAAGCGCATAGATGCCCCGGATCGACGGGTCCCACGCACCGCCGCCATTCATCCAATTCACAAAGGACATGATCTGATCAATGTAGATGGCAAACAGCGAGCCGATGAGCACACCAAACAGCGTGCCAACCACACCGGTGAGCGAGCCACAGATGAAAAAGATCCGCAGCACGGAGGCCTCAGTGAGACCAATCGTGCGCAAAATGCCAATGTCGCGGCCTTTGTTTTTGACCAACATGATCAGGCCGGACACGATATTCATCGCCGCAATCAGCACGAGGACCGAGAGGATGACGAACATCACATTGTCCTCAATATCGAGTGCGCGCAGGAATGACCCCGACGCATCGCGCCAGGTCCAAACCAGCCCGCGCTCCCCCACCGCTTGCAGTAGGGGAAAGGTCATGTCATCGACCGCTTCCGGGTGGGTCACCATAACCTCGATCTCATCGGCGGTATCGCCCCGGTTGAAATAGGTTTGAGCCTCAGAGAACGGCAGGTAAACCCGTGTTTTATCAATATCATAACGGCCCGCGGAAAAGACATAGACGACTTCGAAAGAGGACACACGCGGACTTGTGCCAAAGGCGGTTTTGGCCCCGTCCGGCGAGATCAATTTGATCTTGTCACCAACCGTCACCCCCAGCTCACGCGCCACACCGGAACCGATGGCAACGCCCTCACTGAAGCGGGTGACATCGCCCCAGTGGTCGTCCGGAGTGATCGCCACGCGGGGGATCGTCATCAGGTCGTCAGGCGCGATGCCGTAAATCTCGACCCCCGCATTGGAGCCACGATAAGAGGCCAAAACCTGTCCCTTCACCAAGGGTGCGGCGCGGGTCACACCGGGCACGGCGGCAAGGGATTTGGCCCATTGCGCGTAGTCCGGGATGGTGCGCGCGGTTTGGCCCGCCTCATTGACATAGATCGAGGAATAGACCGTCACATGGGCGTTGGAGCCAAGAATTGTGGCGACAAATTCATCGCGAAATCCGGTGCGTACCGCCAGCGTGATGATCAGTGCCGCCACCGCCAAGGTGATACCGATCAACGAGATCCAGGTCATCACCGAGACGCCGCCCTCTTCGCGTCGGGCCCGCAGGTAGGCCCATGCGATTTTCCACTCAAAGCGCGAGAAGGGCTTGGTTGACTTGGCCTGTGTCATGGTCCGATGGGGCTCCGTTCAAAGTTGCCAGACCATTCCCTTTGACAGGGCAAAGGTCAAGCGCCCGCCCGGCTTTTAGAGCAAACAGACGCGTGAACAGAGCGTTATAGTAATGGCTTAGAAGGTCAGCCCGTCTTTGGATTTGCGGCGCTTGAACGGCCAGATCAAAAGCCACAACACGGCAAACACGCCGCCCCATCCGGCGAAATACCCGATCAGCGCGGACAAACCGCCCGCCACAGACAACGGCATGGCGGGCACGAAATTGTCCCATGTGGTGTGGGCCAATTCAAAATCGGAGATGCGCTGTGGCATGGTCAAACGCTCCAGAGGCGTGGCATCGCGCAGCATGTTCAAGTCCTCGGACAAGCGATCATAACGGGCGAAAGTGATGCGCATATCACGGCGGCGGTTTTCCAAAAACACCGAACCGCCCATCGACGCCAATGCAGCCTCGCGCGTCATATCGGCCTTTTGCGCCGAGGCGTCAAAATCCGTGATCACAACGGCAAGGGCATCCACCTGACCGCCGAGCCTTTGGGTATATTGTTGGGAAAACTCTGGGAACTGGGAAACAATGGCAGCCCCAAACAGGCCACCCACAAGTGTGAGTGTTTTGACGATCATGTCGCGCTCCTCTGCCTCGCCCCCATCTGACGTGAGGATCATGGCGCGCAGGGTAAAAGGATTCGGGGGCGCAAGACAAACATGTCCCCGCCCCCGATGGTCAAAACCGCGATTTCTTGCCTATGCGGCCAAGATCGACGTTTATAAATCCGCGTAAATCTTTGCGATTTTCATGTCAAAGCTCCGCGTAAATTTTAGCACTTTTCGCCTTACAGGTCCGCGTAAATTTTAGCAATTTTCGCGATGGCCAATTCCGGCGTCATCTCTTCGCTCTCGCCCGTGCGTCGCGAGGTGACTTCGACAACACCGTTTTTCAAACCGCGCGGACCAACGGTGATCCGCCACGGCAGGCCGATGATGTCCATGGTTGCAAATTTGCCGCCCGCGCGTTCGTCCCGGTCATCATACAAAGGCTCAAGCCCAAGCGCCTCGAAGGATTTGTACAGCGCCTCACAGGCCCCATCCGCCTCCGCATCGCCCTGTTTCAGGTTGACGATGCCAACATGAAAGGGCGTCACGCCTTCGGGCCAGATGATGCCTTTGTCATCGTGATTGGCTTCGATCAACGCGCCCAAAAGGCGGGACACGCCAATGCCGTGCGAGCCCATTTGGACCGGTGTCGGTTTGCCATCCGGGCCTTGGACGGTCGCGCCCATGGCTTCGGAATATTTGGTGCCAAAAAAGAAAATCTGACCGACTTCGATGCCACGCGCCACGCGACGGCGCTCTTCGGGGACCTGTTCGAACAGGGCAGCGTCATGGGTTTCATCGGTACGGGCGTAGAGCGAGGTGAACTCTTCCATCACCGCGTGACAGGCCTCATGACTGTCGTAATCAATCTCGCGTTTTCCGAGTTTGATGTCGGTGACTGCGGCATCATAAAACACCTCGGATTCGCCGGTGTCGGCCAAGACAAGGAACTCATGAGTGTCATCGCCGCCGATCGGGCCGGAGTCGGCACGCATCGGAATCGCCTGAAGGCCCATGCGTTCATAAGTACGGATATAGCTGACCAAATGGCGGTTGTAGGCGTGCAGCGCATCCTCAACGGTCAGATCGAAATTATAACCGTCTTTCATCAGGAATTCGCGCCCCCGCATCACGCCAAAGCGCGGACGGACTTCGTCGCGGAATTTCCATTGAATGTGGTAAAGCGTGAGCGGCAAGTCTTTGTAACTGCGCACATAAGAACGAAAGATGTCGGTGATCATCTCCTCGTTGGTGGGCCCGTACAGCATATCGCGGCCATGGCGGTCGGTGATGCGCAGCATCTCTTCGCCATAATCGTCATAGCGCCCGCTTTCGCGCCACAAATCGGCAGACTGGAGCGTCGGCATCAACAGCGGGATGTGACCCGCGCGCTGTTGTTCTTCGTGGACGATCTGTTCCACTTTTTTCAGGACCTTGTAGCCCAAAGGCAGCCAGGAATAGATCCCCGCCGCCTGTTGGCGGATCATGCCCGCGCGCAACATCAGACGGTGCGAGACGATTTGGGCCTCAGACGGCGTTTCTTTCAGAACCGGGAGAAAATAGCGCGACAGACGCATGCGGGGATGCCCTCAAGTGATGATCAGGTTTGCTTTGGTCTAAGCGATCACCATGGAGCACACAAGCCAAAGCAGCACCAACGCCTGTTCCCCGACCGTTCCGGTCCTTGCGGCACAGGGCCATGACGGGTTTGATCGCGTCTCTTCCCCTTGAAACCTGTCCCTTCACGGGCGATATGGGAGCAAAGCAAAGCGACACCAAAGGGATACTATGGCGTTACCAGTCCGCGATCAGATGAAATACTGGGGCTTTGCGGCGGCGGGGTTCTTTGCGCTGTTGTGGTTGCTCGGCGATGTGATTTTGCCCTTCGTCTTAGGCATGGCGGTGGCCTATATGTTGGACCCGGTGGCGGATCGGCTTGAATCTTGGGGGTTTAGCCGGGTGGCCGCCACATTGACGATCACCCTGTCCGCCGTCATCCTGTTTGTGCTGGCCGCCTTGGTGGTCTTGCCGACGCTGGTGCGCCAAGCGACCGATCTGGTCAACACAGCGCCGGACCTGTTCAACAATCTCCAGACATTTTTGACCGCAAAATTCCCGGTTTTGCTGGATGAAAACTCGCAATTGCACCAAACCCTATTGCAAATCGGCGAGGCCATACGCTCAAAAGGCGGCGCGCTTTTGTCCTCTGTGCTCTCCTCGGCGATGAGCGTGTTTAATATCGCGGTGCTGCTCGTGCTGGTGCCCGTGATCACCTTTTACCTGTTGCTCGACTGGGACCGGATGGTCGCCGAAGTCGACAAGCTTTTGCCACGCGATTACGCCCCGGTGATCCGTAGCCTGGCCTCTGACATCGACCGCACACTGGCCTCGTTCATCCGCGGCCAGGGCACGGTCTGTCTGATTTTGGGAACGTTTTATGCCGCAAGCCTGATGCTGGTGGGGTTGAAATTCGGCCTGGTCGCCGGTGCCATTGCCGGAATCCTGACCTTTATCCCCTATGTCGGCGTCGCCGTTGGCGGCGTTTTGGCCATCGGTCTGGCGCTGTTTCAGTTCTGGGGTGAATGGTATTGGATCGCCGCCGTGGTTGGCATTTTTGTCTTTGGGCAATTTGTTGAGGGCAATATCCTGACCCCGAACTTGGTCGGCTCCTCCGTCGGCTTGCACCCGGTGTGGCTGATCTTTGCGCTGTCTGCCTTTGGCACAGTGTTTGGCTTTGTCGGCATGTTGGTGGCCGTGCCACTCGCCGCCGCCCTTGGCGTCGTCGCACGCTTCGCCGCCAATCAATACCGCGAGGGTCGCCTCTATAGGGGCCTCTCCGATGCGGCGGCCCCGATGCCCGAGGACCAATCTGAACTTGACGGCACACGCGGTGGCGAAAGCTAAGCCATGGCTGAACAACTCACCTTGGATTTACCAGCCCGCGAAGCGCTGGGACGGGATGCATTTTTTGTTGCGCCCTCCAATATGTTGGCGCTGGCCACTCTGGACGCGACTGAGACATGGCCTTCGGGCAAGCTGGTCCTGATCGGCCCGGCAGGCGCGGGGAAAACCCATATGGCACAGGTCTGGGCCAATGATCGCGATGCCGTGATCCTCGCCTCGTCGGAGTTGGCAGAGGCCGACATTCCCGCCCTCGCCACGCGCCGCTTTGTCGTGGTTGAAGATGCCGATCAGATCTCCGATCTGCCCGATGCCCGCGCCGCAGAAGAGGCGTTGTTTCACCTGCACAACCTGACCTTGGCCGAGGGCGGACGGCTTTTGCTGACCGCATGCACGGCACCAAACCGCTGGGCGCTGTCTTTGCCCGATCTGGCCTCGCGGATGCAGGGCACCCCCGTGGCGCAAATCGAGCCGCCCGATGACATGCTGCTCACCGTGCTTTTGGTCAAACAATTTGAGGACCGCCAACTCATCGTGTCCGAACAGCTGATCACATGGCTGGTCAAACGCATGGAACGTTCGGCCGCCGCCGTGCGCGACATTGTCGAGGCTTTGGATCGCGAGGCCCTGCGCGCCGGAAAACCGATTTCACGCGCCTTGGCGGCGCGAATTTTGGACCCGGAACGCTAAATTCACACCGGATTTCTTTTCTGCTCAGATTTCAAGCAATTGACAGGACCCCATCGCATTTGGCACTGTCTTGAGCGAAGCTAGGGGATACACTTTGACCACATCGACGGATGCCGCCCAGTCTGGCGCGGAGCAACAGGATTGGGGCGTGTTTGGCCGCCCTCTGTTTCTCGACGAAGAGGCGCGGGCCTTGTCTCGTGTGGGCGTGGTCGATGTTGGATCAAACTCCGTACGCCTTGTCGTCTTTGACGGCGCGGCGCGCAGTCCGGCCTATTTCTACAATGAGAAAATCATGTGTGGATTGGGCGCGGGGTTGCGGGAAACCGGTCGATTGAACCCCGAAGGCAAATTGCGGGCCATGGTCGCCATCCGGCGGTTTCAAAAATTGGCCCAAGGCATGGGAATCCCCCCGCTCACAGCCGTCGCCACGGCTGCGGTGCGGGAGGCTGAGGACGGTCCTGCTTTTCGGGAGGAGATTGAGCGGGAGACCGGCCTCAGCCTTTGGGTGATTGATGGCGAGGAAGAGGCGCGGCTCTCGGCGCAGGGCGTCTTGCTGGGCTGGCCGGAAGCGGACGGTTTGGTCTGTGACATCGGCGGCTCCTCTATGGAGCTTGCGGTCGTCGCCGGCGGCACCGTAGGCAAACGTTTGACCTCGCCGCTTGGGCCGCTGAAACTTCAGGGGCTCAAAGGCGGGCGCACCGGGCTTAAGGACCATATCGCCCCGATCATGGCCGATCTTGTCGCCAAAATGGGTAAAGATCACAAACGGATTTACCTGGTCGGCGGCTCATGGCGGGCGATTGCGCGGATCGACATGGAACGGCGCAATTACCCGCTGCATGTGCTACATGAATACCGGATGTCGAGCCGGGCGGTCACGGACACGATCAAATTCATTCGCAAAAGCAACATGGACGAGCTGCGCGCCAAAACCGGCACCTCATCGGCGCGGATGAGCCTTGTTCCGATCGCCTCGGAAGTGCTGCGCCAATTGGTCCATGCCTTTCATCCAAAAGAGATTTGCATCTCGTCCTACGGCATCCGCGAGGGGCTTTTGTATGAGCAAATGCCCGAACAAATCCGCGTCCGCGATCCGTTGATCGAAGCCTGCCGGTTTTCCGAAATGAAAGACGCGCGCACACCCGGATTTGGCAAGCGCCTGCATCGCTTCATCGAACCGATGTTCCGCGCCCGCCAATATGAGAAAATGCGCATCGTCCGCGCCGCCTGCCTGTTGCATGACGTAACCTGGCGGGCACACCCCGACTACCGCGCCGAGGTGTGTTTTGACAATGCGACCCGCGCCAATCTTGGCGGGCTGACCCATAGTGAGCGGATTTTTCTGGGGCTGGCGCTGTTGCACCGTTACAAAAATTCGCGCGAAGGTACGCCTTTTGCCGATCTGATTGGAATGCTGCCAGACAAAGACATCCGCGATGCCGAGGTCTTGGGGAAAGCCATGCGATTTGGTGCGATGTTCGCGTTTGAAGCCCCGGATGAGCTGGCCAAACTCGACTATTTCCCGAAAAAGAAAGTCTTGATCCTGACTCTACGCCCCGAGGCCGAAGACCTGTTTGGCGAAGTGGCACAGGCGCGGTTTCAATCGCTCGCCAACAGCTTGGGCGCGCAGGCCGAGATCAAACACGCCAAGTTTTAAATATCTATTGCCCCCTCTGGTGCATCGTCAGGTGCGGCCTCTTGATCCGGCATGGGGGCCTCTTTGATCGGCGGTTTGCGCCGGATCAAGATGTCGCCATTGGGCAAGATCACAGGCGGATCATAGGCCGTCATATCATCCATCACCCCGTCCAGCTCTTTGAGCACGGGCTCCATCTGATGAAACAACTGCTCCAGCAAAATGCGCGCCCCTTCGCGCATCAAATCCATGCCCTCAGACGCCTCCTGCGCCGCGAGCGGGGAGGCGCAGAGTACTAGAAGGCTCACAGAGGTGCGGGCGACAATCTGTTTCATGATGACAGCCTACACGATCTGCTCCGAGATTTCAGCCTTTGGTGGCAGGGTCAGGTCAATCGTCACCGGAAAATGATCCGAGGCGGTCAAAAGGGCGTGTTGCAACTCCGGTGTGGTGAAACAGACCGGATCATCAAACGGGTGCCAAATCCGCCACGTCGTCCCGGCACGCAGGCTCTGCGAGACCATCACATAGTCCAGCAGGGCCGACAGATAGCGTTTTTCCTGCTGGATATAAAACCGCGCCGAAGACAGGGCCTCGCCGCCGCGGCGCGCAAAGGCTTTGATCGCATGCGGATCATAGAGGCGCATATTTTGGTCCACATCCGGGTCCTCGCGCCCCATCACAACCTCAACGCCTGAGCGGCCGAACAGTTTTTCATACGCATCCAGCCCCGGCCCATCGTTGAAATCGCCCAACACGATGATCGACTCCCCCGCCGCCAAATGCGCCTCGACCCGCTCGCGCAGCCAAATGCATTGCGCCAACTGTTTGCGGCGGTTTTCAATCGAAATGCGGATTTCGTCTTCGTGGCTACGCGCGCCATGCGGGGCTTTGGATTTCACATGCACGCCGATCATGCGAAAGGCAAAGCCATCGGCACAGGTCTCCATCGCAAGCTCCAAAGGCGGCTTGGAAAACCGCACCTCTTCGCGGTCGCGGTCAGTGTCGAGGTCCAACCAAAACACCGAATTGAACGCCGGAACCTCAAGCCCGGTGCCAAGGTCCGCCGGTGCCCCCATCGGATCGTGATGCGCCCGCAGCACCTTAGGGTCATACATCAAGGCGATCTCTTGCTGGGTCTCGTTGACAAACCCTATTTCCACGGCGGTGGTGCGCAGCCCGGCCCAAGTGGCAAAGTGTTCCAGCGCGCGCGCCGTTTTGCGGCGCCGGTTGGTGTCCGGGGCCTCGATCACCATCACCGCATCGGCGTCCATCGCGGTGAAGACAATGCCCAAAGCCTCAAGCTGAGCGGCGCGGGTGACATTGTATCGGGCCGACCATGCGTCATCGGCCAAAGGGTGCCCATGCGTGTCAAACAGCGCATCAAACCATTCGACATTATACGTGGCAATGCGCATGTCAGGCCGCACGCTCGGCGCTGATTTCATCCCAAGCGGCGTTGATTTCGCTCATCCGGTCATTGGCCAATTGCAGCGCTTCTTCGGGCACGCCACGGGCGATCATCCGATCAGGATGGGTTTCGCGCACCAGGGTGCGATAGGCCAGTTTGATCTCACTGAGCGGCGCATCTGGGGTCACCCCCAAGACGTCATAGGGATCACGCAATGCCTCTGGCACATAGCGCGCGCGCAGGGCGCGAAAGGCCCGGTCATTGACGTCAAAAATCTCGGCCACACGGGCCAAAAATGCGTCTTCGCCGGGGTGATATTCACCGTCCGCCATGGCGATGTGGAACAGGCCATCGAGCAAATCCATCAACGGGCGGCAATCCGTGCCGTACATTTTCTTCACGCTCTTGGCGTAGTCTTCAAACCCTGCCACGTCTTGACGTGCGAGGTTGAACACCCGCGCGGCGGCGGCTTCGTCCTCTTTGGCGATTTGGAACACTTCGCGAAAGGCCGTGACCTCGTCGCGGGTGACACGCCCGTCTGCCTTGGCCATTTTCGCGCCCAAGGCGATCACCCCAATGGCAAAGCCCACGCGCCGCTCCGGCTCTGAACGAAACTGTTCAAAGACCGCGGCCAGACTTTCGCCGGCGCGAAGCGCTTTCAGCGCCTCCAAGATGAGGGACCAAATCGACATGAGATGACTTTAGCCTGTGCCGCCTGCGCTGTCAGGCCGCAAAACACCCTGCAGCCGCGACATTTGCGTGACAGATGTTACAAAAACTTCTGCATAAACAGAACATCGAGCCAACGCTCAAACTTAAACCCGGCCTGCGGCACACGCCCCGCCTCTTTGTAGCCAAGGGCTTTGTGAAAGGCGATGGAGGCGGCGTTGTCACCATCAATCGCCCCGATCATCGAATGCAGCCCCGCCTCGCGGGCATGTTCTTCGACCATCAACATCAACACCCGGCCAAGCCCCCGCCCCTGCGCCGCGTCATTGAGATAGACCGAATGCTCCATGGTAAAGCGGTAGCCATTGTTGCCGGGGCGAAACTGATCATAAGTGGCATAGCCGACCACCTCGCCCTCAAGCTCGGCAACATAAAAGGCGCGCCCACGCGCGAGCCGGTCGGTGACCATGGCGGCCCAATCGGCCACATCGCGTTCAACGGAGGAAAACGACGCGGTCGAGCCCGCAATCACGGGGGCCATAATGGCTTTGAGGGCGGGCGCATCATCGACTGTGGCGTCGCGCAGGTGGGGATGGTGTGTCATGCGATCCAAATCTCTCCAGAGGGGGTACTGATTTCGGCGGTCAGGCCGGGGGTGTCCGATTGCACAATGCGCACATGTTCCATCGCCGCAACAAAGGGCGACAAAGCGGCGCGTAGCGCGTCTGGTTCGGGGTGGGAAATTTTGAGCCGCCGCATCAAAAGACCTGCGTCCGCCAAGGCGTGCACCGGGCGGGTCGAATGCCATTCGATCAGCGCCGGAAAGCAATCATCAAAGGGCAAAATACCGGTTTCCGGAACAATCATCCGCCAAGCATAATCCCCTCGGCGAAAGGACAGGATCCGCCCCACATTGGCCGGGGCCAACTCCCATGCCTCTTCAAGATCGGGGCAAGACACCACCCAATGGGTCAAACGCGGCGGGCCGCCAAAATTGTCCAAATCGAACCATCGCGGATAATCCGGGCGCAGCGCGTCATGATCCGCCGCGATCACTTCAAGGTAGGCGTCGGGGCGCATCGCCACCAGATGATTCTGCGTGCCCATATCGGGATGCACACCGCGGGGACCAAATTCGACATCCAGCAACCCCTCAGCCCATTCTTTCCCCTGCTGCAAATCGGCAGCAGAAATTACTAAATGGTCAATCCGATAGGGCATTTTGTTTGTCCTGACTAAAACGCTGTTGAAATCATCAAGGTTGCCCCCATCTCTAGATGACGCACCCTTTTGATCAACCTTCAGGAAAGAATAGAAAAAGACAATGCTCCTGCGCAAATTGGAACAATTCTTCGACAGTGAGGCCTCTGGTGGCATCGTGCTTATGGTGGCTGCCGTCGCCGCGATGTTCGTGGCAAACTCTTCGCTTTACCCGCTTTATGATGGCGCGCTCTCCTCATATTTCTCCGTAACTCTTGGGGGAGAAGGATTATCCAAACCTTTGATTCTATGGATTAATGACGGCCTTATGGCGGTATTCTTCCTGTTGGTTGGGTTGGAATTGAAGCGCGAGCTTTTGGAAGGCAAACTCAAAAATCCACGCGATGTGGTTTTGCCCGGCATGGCCGCGGTGGGTGGCATGTTTGTGCCGGCGATCATCTATTTCACGCTCAACCTCTCCTCGCCCGAGACTCACTCCGGCTGGGCGATCCCCGCAGCCACCGATATTGCCTTTGCTTTGGGCATTTTGGCACTGGTCGGCGACCGCGTCCCCTCCTCGCTGAAAATCTTTTTGCTGACACTGGCGATTTTGGACGATTTGGGCGCGATCCTGATCATCGCGTTTTTCTACACCTCTGAGCTGCACCTCGATTACCTGTTCTTGGCCGCGATTCCGCTGTTGATCATGTTCTTGATGAACCGGGCGGGCATTCACCGCATCGCACCGCTCATTCTTATGGGCACGATCCTATGGGTTCTGGTGCTCAAATCCGGGGTGCACGCGACCTTGGCCGGGGTGATCACCGCCTTCTTTATCCCGCTCAAAGACAAATGGGGCAAATCGCCGCTTCATGCGCTTGAACATGCGCTCTCGCCCTATGTCTTCTTTGTCATCGTGCCGATCTTCGCTTTCGCAAACGCGGGCGTGGTGTTGACCGGTGTGACCTTGGCCGACGTGTTTTCGCCGCTGCCTTTGGGCATCGCTTTGGGCCTGATTCTGGGCAAGCAAATCGGTGTATTTGGCATCACCTGGCTACTGGTGAAATTCGGCGTGGCGCGCAAACCGTTTGGGGCCACGTGGATGCATATTTACGGTGTGGCAGCACTTGCAGGCATCGGTTTCACCATGTCGCTCTTTATCGGCGGGCTGTCCTTTGAGGATGCGTTCCACATGAACGAAGTGCGCATCGGCGTGCTCTCAGGCTCTGTGATCTCCGCGATCATCGGCTTTACCGTGCTCAAACTCGCGCCGTCCGCCAAAGATGCCAAGGGCGCAGAAGACGAGATTCTCTCCCCTGCAGTTCACGCGTCTCACTGAGCGCAACCTGTGGTTTGAACGAGAAAGGGCCGGGATATGTCCCGGCCCTTTTACATGCATCTGAACCGTGGGTCAGTCCTGACCCGCGCTCAGAATATCCAAAATCTCACGCGCAGCCGCCGGGATATTGGTGCCCGGGCCAAAGATCGCTTTCACCCCGGCTTTGTAGAGATACTCATAATCCTGCTGCGGGATCACGCCGCCACAGATCACGATGATCTCTTCGGCGCCTTGTTCTTTCAGCGCTTCGATCAGCTTCGGCGCGAGGGTCTTGTGACCCGCCGCTTGCGAGGAAATGCCGATGATATGCACATCGTTGTCGATGGCGTCTTGGGCGGCCTCTTCCGGGGTTTGGAACAGCGGACCAACGTCGACGTCAAAGCCGATGTCGGCAAAGGCCGTGGCGATGACTTTTGCGCCGCGATCATGGCCGTCCTGGCCCATTTTCACCACCAACATGCGCGGGCGGCGTCCCTCTTTCTCGGCAAAGGTTTCCACATCTTTTTGGATTTGGGCAAAGCCTTCATCGCCCTCATAGGCCGCGCCATAGACGCCCGCCAAGGTTTTCACTTCGGCGCGGTGGCGGCCGAACACTTTTTCCATAGCCATCGAGATTTCTCCCACGGTTGCACGGGCGCGGGCGGCATCCACCGCCAACGCAAGCAGGTTGCCCTTGCCAGATTTTGCCGCTTCTTCCAGTGCGGCCAATGTCGCCTCGACTGCCGCCCCGTCACGGCTGGCGCGGATGCTCTCCAACCGTTTGACCTGGCTGACGCGCACGGCAACGTTGTCGACGTCCAAGATGTCGATCGGGTCTTCTTTGTCCTTGCGGTATTTGTTGACGCCGACGATCACCTCGGTCCCCCGGTCGATCTGGGCCTGACGCCGGGCTGCGGTTTCCTCAATCCGCAATTTTGGCATGCCGGAATTGACCGCCTTGGTCATGCCGCCCATCTCTTCGATCTCTTCCATCAAAGCCCAGGCTTTGTCGGCCAGTTCCTTGGTCAGACTTTCAACATAGTAAGACCCCGCCAGCGGATCGACGACATGGGTGATGCCGGTTTCTTCTTGCAGGATCAACTGGGTGTTGCGGGCGATGCGGGCGGAAAATTCGGTCGGCAAAGCGATGGCTTCGTCGAGCGCATTGGTGTGCAGCGACTGCGTGCCGCCCAAGGCCGCCGACATCGCCTCATAGGCGGTGCGGATGACGTTGTTATAGGGGTCTTGTTCTTGCAGCGAGACGCCAGAGGTCTGGCAGTGCGTCCGCAACATTTTGGATTTGTCGGACTTCGGATCGAACTCTTCCATCACGCGGGTCCAAAGGTAGCGCGCGGCGCGCAGCTTGGCGGCTTCCATGAAGAAATTCATACCAATCGCAAAGAAGAACGAAAGGCGCGGCGCGAACCGGTCCACATCCATCCCGGCCTTGATCGCCGTGCGCACATATTCGCGGCCATCGGCCAGCGTAAACGCCAACTCCTGCACCAGGTTCGCGCCCGCTTCCTGCATGTGGTAGCCGGAAATCGAGATCGAGTTGAATTTCGGCATTTCATTGGCGGTGTATTCAATAATATCCGCGATGATTTTCATCGAAGGTTCGGGCGGATAAATATAGGTGTTGCGCACCATGAACTCTTTGAGAATGTCGTTTTGGATGGTCCCGGCCAGAAGCGCCTTGTCATGGCCCTGCTCTTCGCCGGTGACAATGAAAGACGCCAAAATCGGAATAACCGCGCCGTTCATCGTCATCGAGACGGAGACTTTATCAAGCGGAATGCCATCAAACAGTATTTTCATATCCTCGACAGAATCAATCGCCACGCCCGCTTTGCCGACATCGCCCACAACACGCGGGTGATCGGAATCATAACCGCGGTGGGTGGCCAGATCGAAGGCGACAGAGACGCCCTGTTGGCCCGCGTCCAAGGCTTTGCGGTAAAACGCGTTTGATTCTTCAGCGGTGGAGAAGCCCGCATATTGGCGGATCGTCCAGGGCCGCCCGGCGTACATCGTCGCCTTCACGCCACGGGTGAACGGTGCCTGCCCCGGCGTATTGCAAGGTGTTCCATGCCGACCAAATCGTCCTCGGCGTAGAGCGGCTTGACCTTGATGCCCTCGAGCGTCTCCCAGTCAAGCGTCTCAAGCGGCTTGCCCCGCAATTCTTTCTCGGCAAGCGCTTCCCACTTTTTCCTGTCCGTCATTTCAGGCTCCTCTCCGTTTTCTGTCACCGCATCCCATATGGGGGGCGCTTAAGCTTGGTTTGGGCCTCTGGGCACCCTATATAGAGGGTATCCGGGAGGTCCGATGAAACATATCTATGCCGCAGTACTGACTGCCGTTTTTCTCATGTCATCCCCCGCGCTCCAGGCGCAGGAGGTGGAATTTGTCATCCAAGACGCCGGCGAGGTCGCGCTCTCCGAGTTCAAATGGACCCACAGGGTCTTGGTGGTTTTCGCCGACAGCCCGCTGGACCCGAGTTTTCGCGAACAACTGGACCTTTTGGCCACGCGCCCGGAGGCGCTTTTGGAGCGCGATGTGGTGGTGATCACCGACACCGACCCGGCGGCCAGAAGCATGGTGCGCACAGAACTGCGCCCGCGTGGATTTGGTCTTGTGATCGTCGACAAAGACGGGCGCGTGATGCTGCGCAAACCCGATCCGTGGGATGTGCGCGAAATCACCCGCGCGATTGACAAAACGCCACTGCGGCAACAGGAAATCCAAAACGCGCTGCACGGTGGCGGCTGAGGCACTTGCGCCGCAACTGCGCGCACATCCGACACGGGGCCAGCCGCAACATCGGGGCCAACAGTGTCAGACCCAAAGACATCCTCGGGTGAACTTAAAAGGGGTGATGTGCCCAGACTGGAACACAAAGGGAGCTCTCGTACAGGCTCTCCGTCCCTCAAACCAGTATGAAGCGCGCGAAGAAGCCAGCTCATTCTGCCGCCTCTCTGCGCATCATTTTCGCGCCAAATATTGCAGCGCTCACAAACATTGCAACCACGAAAGCGGTCAAACTCTCGGTGTTGGCCAACCAACCCAGTCGAATGGGAAACAGACACGCCGCCACGATCGTCGCACCGATAATGGCCGCGCGCTGCACGTCACCCATGTTTCGAATCTCTTTTGTCAAAACAGTGTAGAGCAACCAAAAGGCCGCAAAACCGAGGCCAAAAGCAACAGCACTCAAGATCAGCAGCCAAACGTCGAGCACGAAAGCACTATGTGCCAGCATCAGTTTGCGTAAAGGCGTACCCAGATGGTGTTGAGAGACCATAAAAACCCAAAGGCCTGCGCTGGCTGAGCACAGAAAAGACACAAAATGGATCAGCCAGCGCAGCATCGCTTTATTCGAACTCCATGATCACTTCGTCGACGGCCAAGCTGTCGCCCGGCGCTGCGTTGATTTTGGACACGATGCCTTTGCGTTCAGCACGCAGGATGTTTTCCATCTTCATCGCTTCAACGGTACACAGCGCTTGGCCTTCCTGGACCTCATCGCCCTCTTCGACATTCACTTTGACGATCAGACCCGGCATCGGGCAGAGCAACAATTTGGACGTGTCCGGCGGCAATTTTTCGATCATGAATTTGGACAGTTCGGCGGCACGTGGCGAGCGGACATAGACCTTCATATCGGCACCCCGGTTGCGGATGCGGAACCCCCCCGGCGTTTTGCCCACTTTCAGCGTCAAACGGTCATCACCCATGTCGATCACGGCCAGGCTTTGACCCGGAACCCATGTGCTTTCACACCGCAATGTCTTGTCGTTGATCAACACGGTCGAGCCAGTTTTATCCGCCTCAATCGTCAGCGGGAAATCGAGATCGCCGATTTGAACGACCCACTCGTTGGGCACCACACGTTCGTGGTTGTCCATCCGCCCCGACACGCGGGTGCGGCGAATTTCGGCGACCCGGTACATCGACGCCGTGGCCGCAGCGATCCGTTCCAGATCGGCGTATGGCAGATTAACCCCTTCAAATCCTTCGGGATATTCCTCTTCGATAAAGGCCGTGGTCATTTCGCCCGCGATGAATTTCGGGTGGTCGTAGACGGCGGAGAGAAACGGCAGGTTGTGACCGATGCCTTCGACTTCAAACCCGTCGAGCGCATTGCGCATGTTCTCAATCGCGGTTGCGCGATCCGGGCCCCAAGTGCAAAGTTTCGCAATCATCGGGTCGTAATACATGGAAATTTCGCCACCCTCATAAACGCCCGTGTCGTTGCGCACGACATTGGTGTCGGTGACAATTTCCGCCGGTGGGCGGTATGTCGACAGGCGCCCGATGGACGGCAAAAAGCCGCGATAGGGGTCTTCGGCGTAAAGACGGCTTTCCATCGCCCAGCCGTTGATTTTCACGTCGTCTTGGGTGATCGAAAGCGGCTCGCCATTGGCAACCCGGATCATCTGTTCGACCAGGTCGATGCCGGTGATCAGCTCGGTCACGGGGTGTTCCACCTGAAGCCGGGTGTTCATTTCCAAAAAGTAGAAATTGCGGTCGCCATCGACGATGAATTCCACAGTGCCCGCGGAGGCATAATCCACCGCTTTCGCGAGTGCGACGGCCTGTTCGCCCATGGCTTTGCGGGTCTCGGGATCAAGGAAAGGCGACGGGGCTTCTTCGATGACCTTTTGGTTGCGGCGTTGGATCGAACATTCGCGCTCGTTCAGATAAATCCCATTGCCATGGGCATCGCAAAGCACCTGAATTTCGATATGGCGCGGTTGGGTGACGAATTTCTCGATGAAAATCCGGTCATCGCCAAAGGAGCTTGCGGCTTCGTTTTTGGAGGATTGAAAGCCTTCGCGGGCCTCTTCGTCCGTCCATGCGATGCGCATGCCCTTACCGCCACCACCGGCGGAGGCTTTGATCATCACCGGATAGCCGATCTGGTTGGAGATTTTCACCGCCTCATCCGCATCCGAGATCAGGCCCATATAGCCCGGAACGGTCGAAACACCGGCCTCCTGCGCCAGTTTTTTCGAGGTGATTTTGTCGCCCATGGCCTCAATCGCACCAACCGGGGGACCCACAAAGGCCACGCCTTCGGCCGCCAGAGCCTCGGCGAATTTCGAGTTCTCGGAGAGGAACCCATAGCCCGGATGCACCGCCTGCGCACCGGTCTGGCGGATCGCATCCATCACCTTGTCGATGACGATATAGGATTGGTTTGCGGGCGGCGGGCCGATGTGAACCGCCTCATCCGCCATCGCCACATGCAGGGCGTTTTTATCCGCATCGGAATAGATGGCGACCGTTTTGATCCCCATTTTCTTCGCGGTTTTCATCACACGGCAAGCAATTTCGCCGCGGTTCGCAATCAGGATCTTGTCAAACATCCACAGTCCCTCTCCCTTTTCTCAAATCTCAGCAGAGCACGCGCGCGGTTGCACGGGTGGTCTTTGAACTTTCTGTCATGATGGTCGGTATGGTTTTGGCCACAAAAAAGCTTCCCCGGCGGACCCCGCCCGGGAAGCTGTATTGTGATCGGTCAAACGGGCGCGCGGAGTGCGGGCCGGTCAGACGAATAAAGTTAGTTACAAACGCCCGCGTTGTCGCAATAGGTGCCCGCAAGCGCGCCCAAAGCGGCCCCGGTGAGCACATTGTTGTCAGTCGCGTCTGCGACGACAGCGCCCGCTGCGGCACCTGCAAGTGCGCGCTCCCCGTCGGTCTGCAAACAACCGGCAAGGGCTGTAACGGAGATGAGGCCAAGAACAAGAATGGATTTGCGCATGTTTTTTCTGCTTCTGATGATGTTACGACTGGAGTGATTCTATCCCAGCCCGCAGCCCACGCAAAGCGACAAATGCGGCTCACCGTGAAATCGGCAAAACCAAGCCCATGTGCGCAAAAATCCGCGCGAGAAAAACCCACGCACAAAGAAGAGCGGCGAGATCCATATGGGGGACATACAGACCTCGCCAAAGGGGAAGGGTAACGGTTTTCAGAACAGGGCGAGGTGTTGCTGGTCACCTGCGTCCTGTGACTAAGATGGGGTGCATCGCCTTCGCTCGCAAGAGCATAGCCAAACCGCCCGCCAAAACTGGCAGCAGTTCGCGCAAATGCCGATGTGCCAAGCGAAAACCCGCGCATCAGTCCTCTTGCTCCCCGTTCCACATCTCGTCCCAATCCGGGGCTTCTTCATCCTCTTCCGAGGCGAAAATTTCGGGATAGGAGGCCATAGCGCGGCCCATATCGACCTTCAGAAGCGCCTCATAAGAGGCCGGATCGAAATCCTCGGGATCGGCGGGCACAACTTCGCGGCCAAAGAGCCAGGACAAACGACCCGCGTCCAAATTGCCGCGCTCAAACGGCTCCTCGCCAAACTGTTCGACCAGCGCCATCAAAAACGCCGCATCGACCCGTTTGTCGAGCGCCTTGCGGTCTTTGTAACGTTCCAGCGCCTTGAGCGGCGTCACCCCTTTGGGGTTCGCGCGGCGAATGGTGAATTGGAAATCGGTTCCCGGAAACCGGCCCGGAAATCCTTTGTGTTTGGTCATATAGTCGCGTGCCATCAGCTGTCTCCCTGATCTGGTCGGCGCGCAATGAGGTCGATCTCAACCAACGCGCCAACGGCCAACGCGGTCACGCCCACCGTGGTACGTGCCGGAAGCCTCTCAGGCGGGAAGTAGCTTTTGTAGGTGTCATTGAACAGGGCGTAATCGCGCTCGAATTCGGTCAGGAAACACCGACATTGCATAATATGCGCCGCGCCAAGGCCCAATTCGGCCAGGATCAACAACAGATTGTCCATCACCCGGCGGGTCTGCGCCTCGATCCCCTCGGGCAGCGGTGCGTCAGGCGCGGCCGGGTCGGTCGGCATTTGCCCGGTCAGGATCACCCAACCGTCATCTTCGACCGCATGGGAAAACGGCGCGACCGGGCGCGGGCCGTTGGAGAACATATGAAATTTCGGGGCCATGTTAAAACGCCTCCCATGCGCAAACTTCGCCTGCGGGCGTGACCATCGGGCGGTAGGCCTCGAACACTTGCGGGATGTCTTCCGAGGGGGCGCCGAATTCGGTCGCCTGTTCGGACAAAGAGATCACAACCATCACAGGTTTCGGCTGAGACAGGCGCGGTAAGGCGTAGCTTTGGCAAAGATACGAAAGATCGGCCTCAAGCTCCTCATAGGACATCTGGCTCAACCGGGCCCGTAATTCAGGCGCAACAAAGCGAAATCGCGCTGTCAGGCCCATCGCCGGGCGATCCATCAGGTTCTCATAAAATTCAACCGGCTGGCCTGAGGGCACGGAAAGATCTTCGCTCTCGACCGGCATCAAATCGGCGGCGGCCGCAAAAGCCACGCAAGACGCCCCAAGGCAGAGGGTCATAAGACGGGTGATCATGTGGTCCTCTCCTTGTTTGAGCCATCATCTGTGTTTGAGCCATCATCTGTGGTGGCCGTGTGGGTCTTGGCATATCTGGCCCAACGGGCGCGCAGATTTGGGTTTTCCAGAACCTCGCTCAACCGCGCCTCTGTGGCCGCCTTCGGGAACCGTCCGGCGACCGTGCCGCCAGCGGTGATTTCAAGATCGGAACCAATCGCCACGACGCGCACCACCGGGCTGAACCCGCGCAGATTTTGCAGTGCCCGCCACATGTCTTGGCGCAATTGATGAGCGATGCGCACTTTGCGCAGCCCCGCACCGCCTGAGATCACGGTTTGCACCGCAACATCAAACTGTGCGGGCAGACGGCGCGACAAGGTCACCGCGCCATCCGCCTCAGAGATATGCCACTGACTGCGGGTCATCTGTCCTCACGACCCCGCTTAGAGCGGGATATTGTCGTGTTTTTTCCACGGGTTCTCGAGCTTTTTATTGCGCAGAGAGGCGAAGGCCCGCGTGATGCGTTTGCGGGTCGAGCGCGGTTGGATCACCTCGTCGATGAAGCCCCGTTCGGCGGCCACGAAAGGATTGGCAAAACGGCTCTCATAATTGGCCGTGTGATTGGCGATCTTTTCCGCATCCTTCAGATCGGCACGATGGATGATTTCGGTGGCACCTTTGGCCCCCATCACCGCGATTTCTGCGGTCGGCCAGGCGTAGTTGAAATCCCCGCGCAGATGCTTGGATGCCATCACGTCATAGGCACCGCCATAGGCTTTGCGGGTGATCACGGTCACTTTCGGCACGGTCGCTTCGCCATAGGCAAACAACAGTTTCGCCCCATGCTTGATCACGCCGCCATATTCCTGAGAGGTGCCCGGCAAAAAGCCCGGAACATCGACGAGGGTCAAAACAGGGATTTCGAACGCATCGCAAAAGCGCACAAACCGCGCGGCTTTTTTCGAACTGTCGATGTCGAGGCACCCGGCCAAGACCATCGGCTGGTTCGCCACCACGCCGACCGTCTGGCCTTCGAGGCGGATGAACCCGGTGATGATGTTTTTGGCGTGGTTTTCCTGAATCTCGTAAAAATCACCCTCATCCGCGATCTTGTAGATCACTTCTTTCATGTCATAGGGGGTGTTGGCATTGTCCGGGATGATCGTGTCGAGCGAGGCATCAATCCGATCCGGCGCATCAAAGAACGGGCGCACCGGGGCTTTCTCACGGTTGTTGAGCGGCAGGAAATCGACAAGGCGGCGCACTTCGGTCAGCGCTTCGATGTCGTTTTCAAAGGCACCATCGGCGACCGAGGATTTTTTGGTGTGGGTCGAGGCACCCCCCAGTTCCTCGGCGGTCACCACTTCGTTGGTCACGGTTTTCACCACGTCAGGGCCGGTGACGAACATATAGGACGTGTCTTTGACCATGAAGATAAAGTCGGTCATCGCAGGCGAATAGACCGCGCCCCCCGCGCATGGCCCCATGATCACGGAGATCTGCGGCACGACGCCGGAGGCCATGATATTGCGCTGGAACACTTCGGCATAGCCCGCAAGGGACGCCACGCCTTCCTGAATGCGCGCCCCACCCGAGTCGTTCAGCCCGATCACAGGCGCGCCGTTTTGCACCGCCATATCCATGATCTTGACGATCTTTTCCGCGTGGGTTTCCGACAGAGACCCGCCGAACACGGTGAAATCCTGGCTGAACACATAGACCATGCGGCCATTGATCGTGCCCCAGCCGGTGATCACGCCATCGCCGTAGGGTTTGCTCTCCTCCATGCCAAAATCGGTGCAGCGATGGGTTTTGAACATGTCAAACTCTTCAAAGCTGTCCTCATCCAGCAAAAGCTCAACCCGCTCGCGTGCGGTGAGTTTGCCTTTGGCATGTTGGCTGTCGATGCGTCGCTGTCCGCCTCCCAGACGGGCCTCATTGCGGCGATCGTGAAGTTCTTGGATGATGTCTTTCACGGGTGGGCCTCCTCGTCATTTCAGGGCGCACCTTACGCGGGCAAAGCTCCGCATCAAAGCAGAGTCTGGCAGATTTGCAAACTATGCAAAATAATTTTTTTGCTAATCGCAAATTCGCAAATATTCGACACTGAAAATTGGAGTGGCAGATTTGTGCCGACCGCAAAATCTACCCCCTTGGGTCTCCCCTCTCACGACTGATACCCTCACGGCAATGATCAAGACGATCTCTTTGTATGAGGCATATATGTATAGAGTCCCCTATTCCCCGTCCATCGCACTGACCCTTGCCCTGATGGCCCTCGCCACCCCCAGCCTCGCAGATGACACCCCCGCAGGCGACAGCGCTGACACGAAATCCTACCGGATGGTCTGTGCCTCTGAGGCCTTCGATATCACCTTCGCGGGTGAGGCCCTTGTGATCGCGACAGACGGCGACAGATTTACCCTGCCGCACGTGCCGTCCGCAGATGGGGCAAAGTTTGCAACACCCGACGAAAGCACGCTTGTCTGGGTCAAGGGCCGCGCAGCGACGGTCACGCTCAACGGCACGCCCCTGATCGATTGCCGCCTTGAGCCCCTCACCGCCCCCTGGAGGGCGCAGGGCAATGAGCCCGGTTGGCGGGTTCAGCTCACCGGAGAGCGGATTCTCTTTGATCTCAATTATGGCGAAGACCGTCTTGACCTGCGCCAACCTGACCCCGTTCAGGACGGGGTGCGCACGATCTACGCCATCCCGGCCTTTGGCCTCACTCTCACCCGGCAGGATAAGATGTGCTACGATGACATGAGCGGACGGCCTTACCCACAGACCGTCACCCTCGCCACCGCGACGGCTGAGTTTCGCGGCTGTGGCGGCGACACAATGGCGCTTTTGCAAGGGGACTGGCAGGTAAAAGACCATACTGGCCACCCCCCGCTTGCGGCGCACCCTATCACCCTTGCCGTCACAGACTCTGGTCAGCTTTCGGGTTCGACAGGCTGTAACCGCTTTACAGGGCAGATGTCGATCACCGGCGAGGGCCAGGTGATCATTGGACCACTGGCCACAACGCGCATGGCCTGCGCCATGGATGCGATGCAACAGGAGCATGATTTTTTGGCCACATTGGCCACCATCGACCGCTTTGAAATCAACGAGAGCGGGGATTTGGTCCTGCTGCATGGCAATGAGGTCGCCATACTCGCAGGGCGGTGAGAGTCTCTATCCGCAGAGAATGCCCTGTGCAAAAACATGTATGGGTTTGCCATAGACAGCCGAGCATGGCCGCCTATTGTTGCGCCATGACACAAAAGCCCAACATCTCGTCAAAGCCCGTTGTCCGCTTTCTCGACCGGACAACGCCGCCACACATCGTCACCTTGGTGCTCATGGCCGGATTGTCCGCCATGACCATCAACGTGTTTTTGCCCGCCTTGCCCGAAATGACCGCCTATTTCGGCACTGAATATCGGGTGATGCAGCTGTCCGTGGCGATTTTCCTTGGCGTCAATGCGGTGCTGCAACTTGTCGTCGGCCCCCTGTCTGATCGCTATGGTCGCCGTCCGGTGTTGATCGGCGGTATCTTGATTTTTCTCCTTGCGACGCTTGGCGCCATTTTTGCCCCCACTGCTGGCGTGTTCTTGGTTTTGCGCGCCACACAGGCCGGGATCGTCACCGCCATGGTGCTGTCACGCGCCATCGTGCGCGACATGGTGCCGGGCGAAGAGGCGGCGCAGATGATCGCCTATGTCACCATGGGCATGTCGCTTGTGCCCATGGTTGCGCCCTCCGTGGGCGGTATTTTGACCTCACATTATGGCTGGCAGAGCAGCTTTTGGTTGCTGTTCGGCGTTGGTCTGTTGCTGTTGGCCATGGTGTTTTTCGATGCTGGCGAAACCGCGCCAAAGCGCACAGGGTCCATGATGGACACGCTGCGCGGCTTTCCGGAACTGCTTAAATCCCAGCGCTTTCTGGGCTATGCCCTTTCGGCGGCCACCGCATCAGGGGCCTATTTCGCCTTTCTCGGCGGCGCGCCGTTTGTCGGCTCGACGTTGTTTGGCCTTTCAGAAGATCGGCTTGGCCTCTACATGGCCGCGCCCGCCGTTGGCTATTTCTTTGGCAATTTTCTGGCCGGTAAATTTTCCACACGCCTCGGCATGAACACGATGATCATGATCGGCGCGAGCGTCAGCACGTTGGGCATCCTCGGCTCGCTCGTTTTGTTCCTCTTGGACCATGCCACGCCCGAAAGCTTTTTCTTTTTCATCACCTTTGTTGGCCTTGGCAATGGCATGCAATTGCCCAATTCCATCGCCGGATCGCTCTCCGTGCGCCCACATCTTGCGGGTACGGCAGCGGGACTGGGCGGTTCGATGTATATCGGCGGCGGGGCAATTTTGGCGGCCTTTGCAGGCTCGGTTCTGACCGTCGAAGGTGGCGCGCTGCCCCTTTTGTATATCATGGCCGCTGCCTCCGGCGCGTCGATCCTGGCCGCGATTTGGGTGGTGCGGCGTGAACGGGTGATTGCCGCAAGCTGAGCCACCACCCCCGCTCTGAACCCTCTTGCCAAGGCGGGTTTGCACTGGCAAACCTTACTTTGCAAATAACTCAGAGACACGAGGGCAGCCATGGCTCAGCAAAAACTCTACGCCGGTGCGAAACTGCGCGAGACCCGGACACGGCTGGGCCTGACCCAACGTGCCTTTGCCGAAAAACTCGGCGTGTCCCTGCCCTATCTC
This sequence comes from Roseobacter sp. TSBP12, assembly GCF_009129705.1. Taxonomy (NCBI): domain Bacteria; kingdom Pseudomonadati; phylum Pseudomonadota; class Alphaproteobacteria; order Rhodobacterales; family Roseobacteraceae; genus Roseobacter; species Roseobacter sp. TSBP12. The sequence continues at coordinate 16,723 of NZ_PYIB01000031.1, read as the reverse complement.
AACCAGATGGAAAACAACAACCGCCCGGTTTCGACCGGCGTGGTCCTGGCGTTGGCGCAGGAGTTTGGCTTTGACGTGACCGAGCTTTCCTCGGGCGACGCCGAACGCATGGTCACCGATATGCGCGAGGCTTTGGTCGATCCGGTCTTTGCCGACGGCGCGCCGCCCTTGGCCGATCTGCGCCTCGCCGCTTCAAACGCGCCCGCACTCGCACGGGCGTTCTTGGAACTGCACCGCGCCTATCGTCAGACCACCGAACGGTTGGCCTCGATGGACGAGGCACTGGATCGCGAAAACAATCCCGCCCGACCCAGCGCCTGGGAAGAGGTGCGCGATTTCTTTCATTATTGCGACAATTACATCGATCCGGTGGACCGCGCGGCGGAAAATTTTGCCCGCCCGCATGGCGAGAGCCGCGATGTGGTCAAGGCCGCAATTGACACATTGGAGCGCAGCGGCATCACCCTGCGCGCCTCCGGCGATAGCCTGCGCCGGTTTGACCCGGACAGCGGCACGTTGACCATTTCGGCCCGTGCCTCAGGCGCCACACGCAGCTTTCAAATCCTGCACCAACTCGCCCTTGTGACCCAAGGCAAATTGTTGGACGCCACGCTGGATCTGGCGCGGTTTCAATCCGAACAAGCCCGACAAATCGCCCGCATTGGCTTGGCCAATTATTTCGCAGGTGCCGCACTTTTGCCCTACACCGAATTTCTGGCGGCGGCCCAAGAGGTGCGTCATGATCTTGAACTTTTGTCGGATCGCTTTGGCGCGTCCATCGAACAGGTTGCGCATCGGCTTTCGACGCTTCAGCGTCCGGGGTCCAAGGGCATTCCGTTCTATTTTGTCCGTGTCGATCAGGCCGGAACCATCACCAAACGCCACTCTGCCACACGGTTGCAATTTGCCCGCTATGGCGGCGCGTGCCCGCTTTGGAATGTCCACCAAGCCTTTGAGCGGCCCGGACATTTCCTGCGGCAATTGGCGGAAACGCCGGATGGGGTGCGCTACCTGTCGATCGCGCGGGATGTGTCCAAACCCGGTGGCGCCTTTCATGCGCCTGTGCGGCGCTATGCAATTGGACTGGGCTGCGAGGTTACCCACGCCTCAGAGATGGTGTATGCCGATGACTTGGATGTGACCAAACCGGCGGCGTTTGAACCGATTGGGATTTCCTGCCGGATTTGCGAGCGGCGCGATTGCCACCAACGCTCGATCCCGCCGCTGGAACGGCGTCTGACAATTGATCCGAACAACCGTGGCACCCTGCCCTACCGGATCGACTGACCCATCAGCCGCGCGCGCTGAGCCAAACCCCACCAAGGATCAATCCAGAGGCCATCACCACGCGCAGCCCCATCGGCTCGGCCAACAAAAGTGCTCCCGCACAGGCCGTGATGACGGGCACTGAGAGCTGCGCACTTGCGGCCAAGGACGGCGGCAGGCGCGGCAGCACGGCATACCATAGCGCATAGCCCAAGGCCGAGGTCACAGCGCCGGAGGTGAGGGCCATGAGCCAGCCGAAACCGGTGAGCGCCGTGGCCATTGGGCTGAGGAAAAATGCGATCAGCGCCAAGGGCACCGTGCCGACGAAATTGCGCGCCGTGCGCGCCAAAGGTGCCGAGGCCCCGCGCCCAAGCAGACTATAAACGCCCCAAGCGCCCCCCGCGAGCGCCATCAAAAGAGCCGCGCCCAAAGGCGGAGCCGTCAAGCCGGGGAACAGCAGCCATGCAAGGCCAGACAAGGCGATGACAACGCCCAAAATCGCCCGCCCACCGATCCTGTGGCCCCGCAGATAGCCCAGCACCAACATGGTGACCTGAACCATCGCGAACAGGATCAAAGCCCCACTGGCCGCCGACATCGAGACATAGGCGAGCGAGAAGGCGGCGGCATAGGTGAACAGGGCCAAAATGGTCGGCAAATCGGAACGGCTAGGGCGCAGGGGCTGATGCCGCCACGTTGCCAAACCGGCCAAAACCACCGCCCCAGACATCAACCGCACGGCCGCAAATGCCATGGCGCTGCCACCTGTGGCATGCGCCGGGTCCGACAGCGCGGCGCGGGTCAAAAGCGAATTACCCGCAAAAGCGAGGAGCGTCAGCAGCAAGAGGCCGAAGGTTTTGATGTCGATACGGCCCATGAATGCCCCCTAGCGCGCGGTGTGCGAGAGGCCATGCTGAGGGGGCCGGCGCAAAAGCGCAAGAGGGTCAAAGGTAACAGGTATGAGAGAACATCATGGATCTCAGAGTGAGAAAGTGGCGCGGTTGACGGGGCTCGAACCCGCGACCCCCGGCGTGACAGGCCGGTACTCTAACCAACTGAGCTACAACCGCGCATTGCCAAAAGAGGCAAGGTCTTTCCTATGCGCCCTTTCAGACGCGTGCCGTTTCCGGTGTGGTAGCATGGCGCGGTTGACGGGGCTCGAACCCGCGACCCCCGGCGTGACAGGCCGGTACTCTAACCAACTGAGCTACAACCGCCCGCTACCCGACCGGGGCCGAGCCCCGAACGTGAGGGGCGTTCTATGGCCGGTACGCGCCCCCGTCAAGCGGGGAATCGAGGAAAAGCGTCTAAGGGGTGAAAAAAGTTCATGGCACAGGCACGAGCGGTTTGAGAGGACGAAAGGACAGGTGCGAAAGACAAGGATGCTTTGGACTCTTCGGTCGTAAAACCGGGATCAGAATTGCCAATACACGCCAGATCAAAGACTGCGTTTTGCCAAGAGTAGAGGGGGATGGTGGGTCGTGAGAGGCTCGAACTCCCGACATCTTCGGTGTAAACGAAGCAAGTATCCGCCAACCCATTGTTTTCTGGCCCAAGTGACTGTTTTTAAATGTCTCATTTGGGCAATTTATCAAGCATAGATCAAGTTCAACAGGTTCACGGAACCTATGCACACTTCGCAAAAATATCAGATCACAAAATAATATGCGTTTTCCGCATTTTTCCTATTGCAATAGTGGTGCGGATAGCGCACTATAAATGCATGGAAACGGGCAGACGCCCAACAGGAGATAGACAGATGACCGATTTTGCACTCTTCCACAAAGCAGACTGGCGCGACGGTGGGATGCCGAAGACAGAAGGCGCAACCCATATCGTCAGCCACGACACGCGCCACCGCGCCTACGATGTTCCCGCCGATCAGATCGATGAGTTCTATGAGTGGGTCGCAAGCGTGTTCAGTGGCGACAATGACCCGATGTTTGGCGTGGATTTTGACGGCACGGTCTACGAGTATCTTGATGAAATCGACGTGTCGGTGCGTGAGGTATGACCCCCGCAGAATTCAAAGAGGCCCGCCTGTCGCTGGGCCTCAAAGCAGAACAAGCCGCTCCGCTCTTTGGCTTGGGTGACAAATCACGGATCTACAACATCGAGTCGGCGGCGCAGGTGCCCCTGTGGCATGCGCGGCTCATGACCGCCTATCTCAGAGGATACCGTCCCGACGACTGGCCGACCGACGCAGTCGCGCGTGAGTGATCAGCACTCCGCCTCAAAAACGCCATTCTCAAATTCGATCTGCTCGGCGGTGGCGCGATCGGTCAGGACAATCTGACGCGCGGTGTCCGGCACAAATGTTTTTTCGCGCGTCACCACATCGCAAAAATTGACCTGACCGTCCGGCACTTGCACCGTGGTGCCGGCGCATCCGCTAAGGACGAGACAGGCGGTGAGACAAATCATCGTCCGTCGCATTTGACACTCCCTCTCTGATTGACAGGATCACCCGGCATTGCGCGGCCTCTTCTTTGTGCGATGTCGCAAGCGCCGTCTGTTGCGCCAAATTTGTGCGCAGCGCGCGCAAGTCAGCGGATAAATCTGCCTTGTCCGCCCGCAGCCCCTGCGCCCATGCAAAGAGGCCCAGACAGGCCACCAGAGCCGCGCCAAGCGCATATTTGGTGACCCACTTCATGATTGCACCAAATTAAATGCCCGCAGCCATGAGAGCGCCTGACGCTTTTCAAGCGCCGTGTTCCAATCCGGCGCGGTACGATCCACAACAAAGGGCGTGTCCTTGATGCCCTGCCATTTCTTGTACGCAGCGGCCAGCTTTGTATGATATCCATGCTTGGCATATCCGGGGCCGTTGTAGCCGCGCGCGAAACCGGCCCAATCCTTGCGGCGCAACTCATCATCCAAACCGCTGTTGACGATGAAACGCACCATGCCCGCCAATTGCTCCGCCTCGCCCTCAAGGAAGACTCTCACCATGTGCTCGGCGGTGATGTATCCAGCAAGGCGGGCGTTAAAGCCCATGACCTGCCCAAGGCCCCACGATGTAGATCTGAACGCTGCCTCGCGATTGATTCCCATCGCGGCCAGAATTCGGGGATAGCTGTCGCGAGGATAGGCGCGCTCACCCCAATTGCGATAGGCCAGACCCTCACGCACGGCGCGCTCACGCTCGGCCATAGTCGGCAGTTCTTTGTAAAAAATATGCGGCTCAAACAGCGCCCTAAGGCGGTTCTTATCGTCCCAACCGCCGCCCGATGTTTCGACATCCATGACCGCATGCAGGTGATCCTCTCCACAGCCAATGCTTGCTGCGAGCGCCGATATATCCAGATCGGCCAGCCGCTCACCCGTCCCTACAAATTTCATTTTTCACCCCCATCCTGAGGCACACGCGCCAACGCGCGCACGATCTGCAACAACAACCGACGCAGTGCCCCGGCCTCAACACCAAGCGCCAAAAGGCCCAGAGACATGTAGGTCCACTGCGGGACGGGCTTGGCCAAAACATCAAGACCATAATCAGCGACAAACAACGCCATCGCACAGAGCGTGGCAAACACCTGGACCCAGCCGACCTTTTTATCGACTTCGGCGCTTTTTTCATCCTCAGACATGGGTGGCCAACCTTCCCACCTGCCGCGCAGCGGCCCAAATGATCAAAAACCCGGCACCCGTTCCGATGGACGAGAGGCCAATCGTCGTGACAAAAAAGACCGGCACGGCCAGCGTCCAAAGATCATGCCTATTTTTGCGCAAAAATCGCGATGCGGGCCTGACCCATCTGCACATGTGCTTGATACAGCTCATGTTACCCCCACACTCTCTTGAGTAAAAAAATCATCACCAAATCACCCGGTTTTGTTGCAGCGTGCCCTCCTCAATGTGGCGGATCAGCTTAGCCATCACCCGGCCATTGATGTTGGTGTAATGCTCCGCCAGCTTGTGATTGTACGCCACTGGACCATAGAGCACGTCATAGAGTGTGCTTTGATCATATGACCCAGTGGCCCAATATGGTTCGAGCACATAGGCGAATGTCGCCTTTTCGATATCCAGAAGTGCCACATCCAATAAATCCGCCACCAGCCGGTATGAGTTATTGAGATAGCCATATGTGCGCAGACCGGGAGTTGGGATGCCGTTGCCTGTCCAATCGCGTATGACCACGCTGTCGCTATCGGGCGGCCAGATTGTCGTTTCCTCATCCAGTTCGACCATGCGCACGAGGACGGAGTAGGATGTTGTGACCGGGATCGTCTCCAAGACTGTGACCGTGCCACCCGATCTCGCAGTCACTGTGTATGTGCCCGCACAGTCACCTGTCGCGACAGACAAGCGGGAGCCAATACCAATTGCTTCACCGCCAAAAGAGTAGGTCTCAAATGGCCCAGAAATCGTATTCGCAACTGCGTCGAAGGCGTGTGTTGCTGTTACGGAATAGCTGAGATAGGGCCAATATTGACGGTGTGTGTCCGGGAAATCTTGCGCACCACCGCGCGCCAAATGCGGGTGTTCAGTCGTGGATAGGAAGGGCATGCCGCCGCGCCCGCGAATTTCGGCAACGATTTCTAACAGATCTTGCGGCATAGACGGATAGCTAGATTGCCCATCCATATCTGTTTTTCCGCCCGAGTTCATCGGATTAAAACCGACCCAAATGTCGTGGTCCGTTTCAACCGTGCCCTGAATTTGCGCCAGAAACTGCGAGATGACTGTGCCGCCAACGGCCTTCATATCAACCGCAAATTCGACATTCTGCATCAGCCCAAACGCATCACTCGCGCGGTCGGCCAATAGTTGCGCCGGAGCATACGGCCCTGCGGCTCCGCCCTCAGCGGTCGCACCCGTGTCAATGGAATCCCCAGATGCCCCGATTTTGATTGTGCGGGCAGCTGCTTTTGTGCGTACGCCATCGTTCCATGTGTAGAAATTGACTGGATTTCGTGGATCATCAGGCCAAGCAACGTCAAGCGGGTTCACGCCCATAATTTTAGTGGTCAAGGTCCGCGCTTCATCGGCAAAACTGCCAATGCCTGCTATCGCCTCAAGCAATGCGATGCGGTCCGAATTTGAAATGGTGTCCGCAATGACAGCATCCAGATCGGCAGTGGTGACGCCCGATGCGATCAGTCCCCAAGCACTCTGTGGCGGACCGGCAAAGCGCAGTAGAGCATGACGATTGAGCTTAAACTCTCCGCCGCTAAACGCCTCATTCGCGCCATGTTTACACAAATATGATGATCCATTCAGGACCACCTTTGCTGGTCCGGTATTGGCCTGAGGCACCTGAAAAGATACAAGTGTGCCATCTGTCGCGCTCACAGGCCGTGGCGTGGTCAGAGTGTAAATGTCATATGTGCCATCGTTAGAATAGGCCACAGATGTTGAGCGCGCGAGGTGATGATTGATCGTAGAAACGTCCGCCGCATTGAATTCAACAATAAAAGTCGCGCCCGGCAAATTTGGCCGAATGATCATCGACCTGCCCGGTTGAATTTCACCGCCCTTCATCGCACCGCCTGTGTAATCAACCAAATCACGCGTCACACCGGCCACCGTCGCAGTCGGCGCAGCCGTGTTCGCAGCGGTCGGCGTAAACAAAATGCGTGTTTTAGAGGCGAGAATTTGCGCATTTGTCAGATCGCAATCAGTGAGTGTCAGGATAATTGCATTTGCCGTTCCCGAAACATCGGCGCGCCACACCGCACTCGCTGCATTCGCCGTTTTGTCAGATTTGCCACCCAGACCAGAATCGCCGATACGCACCCAAGCGCCTGTTTGCACCTCATAAAGTCCGTCCACCGCGATGTCACCGGACCCGCTAACGATTGCCTGATCACCATCCGCCAGCGTTGCTGGGTCCTCAAGACCAGCGACAGACGTGGCCCGATCAACAACCCCTGCGTATGTCTCTGCCATAGCGGCGGCAGCTTCAGCTAGAGCCATACTTTCGTTTGCTGTGGTAGCATGAGCAGCCGCAATATCTTTCTGTTTAGATGCCTTCGCAGCGTGGTGCTTGGCCGAATACTGACCCGGATCAACCTCAACATCTTCTGGATTTTCGGCCCATTGTTCGGACTTGTCCTGTGCCGCCTCTGCCGCAGTAATTGCTCCGGCCACATCACCAAACTGCGCGGCAATCGCAGCCACTTGATCGGCATTTACCTGCGCCGATCCAGCCGCCGCTGTAGCCGCCGCTTGGGCTGACAGAGCCAATGCTAGGACACTTGGTGCGGTTGGCTCTTCAATGTCTTGACCCAACAGGGACATGATCTCAAGCGGTCCTGGGCCGGAAAACGAAATCGGCCCAAGGTTTTCGGTCTTTGATACCGGACCATTGAGACCAGCAATCACATAATGCAATGAGACATTGTAAAGCCGCCCATTGACCCCACTTTCCGGCGGCCAGAGCATGGCCGAAAAGTTGCCATCGACATCAAGTGCATAGCTTTCTGCAGCACCGGCAACAACAGCCTGACCCAACTCGACATCCCATTTGTTCAGTTGGAAAGAAATCACGCCACTGCCAGGCTTGGAGCCATCAGGCATCTCAATAGGACCAACGATGTTGGTTTTGGCTGTCGCCATGTCATGTACTCCGATGTTATGTGATTGTGGCCGTGACCGTCGGCGTCAGAACACTTTCGATCTGTGACACGTTGATGGCCTTGGCGGTATAGTCATATGTCCCGGCGCCGGGGCTGTCTGTGAATTCGAGGACAACAGCCGCCTCACTCGCAAACTCGAAAATAACGACAGCATCGCGCAGCACCTGTGTTTTCCAATTTGAGGCGGAGGCGGAGGCGGTGACCTCGACATTTGCTGTGCCATCGGCGTTGTCGGTGACGATCAATGATGATGGTGCATCAGGGGCGGTAGAGACGGCCAATGCCGGCACATCCTCCTCAATGACATATGCGCCCTTGGTGCCGCCTGGTGTGACAAGACATCCACGCACATCATAAAGCGCACCGTCTGTCAGGATTCCGGTGTTTGCGCTTGTCTGCATCGCAGTGACAACAAGAGTGGTCCAAGTGTCCGCCCCAGCCGGAGAGACCTCTATGCGCGGCGTGAGAGCATCCGACACGGGCGCATCCCATGCCACACCAATCGCCGCTGCCCATGCGTTTTGGGCCGTCTGCACACCAGACGGCGCGGCATTGAAATTTGCCAATGTCGGGATTGTGCTTGGCGTGTCATCATCCGGTCGCACCTGCGGAAGGCCCTCTTCGATGGTGCTCCATGTCGTCGCCGCAAAGTCAAAGAGCGAAAGCTGGAGCGTCACCTGAAGTGTGCTCATGTCTACAATCGGCGCTTTTTCAATCAGATAAACGCCTGACAAAATTCCAAAATCCAAAGTCACAAGGCGCTCGCGGATGGCGCGCAGACCACGCGGATGCAGCCGCACAGTGATGCGCTTTTCCGGGTTGTCGATGTAGCTTTTCAGCTTTGCCAATCGCCGCGCTTGGCTGTGACTCGGCACCGCCGAAAGATCAAAGGTATCGGCAACAAGGCTTGCACCAAACTCAGCCTCCAAATCGTCGCGCACCCATGGATCGCCGGTCACAGAGACATAATCAAGGCTGCGATCGGTGTATGTGAAAGGAAGCTCGGTAAAATAATCAAGCAGGTCCGGGCCATTATTGACCTCATCAAAGCCAATGATGTCCCGAGACGTCAAAGTGACGGTTGGCGCATCATATTTACCGGCGCGAATCCCGAATGTCCCATCCGGCAAGAGGACAATGTCACCGCCACAGGATGCAAGCATGCGCCCCAAAATATCCTGCGGGGCCTCCGTCATGGAATATGTCATCGACACCCGATAGCGCGGCTCTGTGCCGCCGCCAGCAAGCGGGATCGCATCATCGCAATCATCCGCTGCGGCGGATAGCCAATTCATATTGACGCGGACAGGCACATTCAGACCATCCGGCGACCCAATAAAATCAGCAATTTGAAGCGCAGCATTGTCTGAGTATGCATAGCCGTTCGACCTTGGGTCATATATCGGCGGAGATCGAAGCACTTGCGTGATGATAGGCGGATCAGTCGGGAAGACATCGCGATAGCTTTCTGCGGGAACCTGTTGCCGCCGCATATATGTGGAGCACAGACCATCGAGCCGGTGGTTTTCTGTCCAGACCGGATAGTAAGACGTGAGCTCAGAATAGTGCGTCTCTGGGATTTGACCTGTGCGGGTCTCAACATAGACCCGCCGAGAAACATTTGTGGGCAATCCAACCTCAGGGTCCCATGGCGGGCCTAAATCAATGGTCCAATCACCAAAAAGACCACCATCATCAGTGTCGTAGAGATACTTATTGGCGACAAAATTTTCCCCATCAATCTCGACCACATCGCCATCAAGGCGCGTCTCAACAATTGTATATGGCCCGCCATGACCATGAACGGTGACCTGATGATAAAACCCATCTTTGGCGCGCCGAAAGACGACCTGACCACCCGTCAGGACCTCACCCTTATGCACAAACCGCTGCCCTACAGTCTGCTTGAATACGGTCTTGATGTCATCCGGCGTCGGGGCACTCTGACCTTTTGCAAAGGCTCCTTTTGCGGCATTGATAAGCGCAAAATTCACGAGAGACCCGGCAAGCGTGAGCGCCCCGCCAGCCCCGACCAGAGTCACGCCAAAGACAGACAAGCTACCCGTCAGGCCGGTGAGAGCCGTAAATGCCCATGCGACAGCCTGCACCATTACACGCCCCACCCTTCCAATATCTCAAAGCTGCATGGCATCATTATGCCGGTTTTCGTGCGCACATAGGGCCGAGCGCCAACAAGAATTGCCCCAAGAGTTTGACCCGCCGTGCGGATCACGGCGATCCCATCCTGCGTTTCGCCGGCGCGCTCACCGCGCATCGCTTTACGGCTCATATTCAAAAGCCCGCCCCCAGAAATCATTACGCGACGACAGCTCATCCAGTCGTCATAAGCGCCAATGATGTGATATCCGGGGTTTCGCCCTGTCACACTTTCCCATGCCAAAGACGGCCACAGGCAACAGTCATTGCGCCCCCAGACCCAAGGGTCTGATCGTGTTTCACTCACAAATTTCAGAAACATCACCAGTCCGTGAGCTTAATTTCGGTGTCAGACACCTCGACCACAAATCCCAATCCCAGGTCTTCGGGATGCCGCCTTTGTTGATCGCGGTCGGTGTAATAGCCAGAGAGCGGGACACCAGCACGGAAAAGACCGCCCTCAACAGTGAGAGACACCACGGCTCCACCCGGAACAAACGTCCCAATCACTCGGGACATGATGCCGTAATCCATTGTAATCGGATCACCAAGCGGAACACGACGGCCATGCTCATCAAGGCTCACGGGATCAAAAATCTGCATCCAAAGCCTTGCGGAGCGACCCAAATAATCAGCCCTGTTGCCGATAAGCTCAGGGATACGTGCCTCAGAATATCCGACCAAATCTTTTGGCAAACCAAGCTGATACTCACGATATGGCGCAAGCTCACTGCCACCGCCGATCTCGCTCATGCCGACGAGATCGCCAAGACCTTCCCACTCATAGCCACCAGCGATAAATGGCACACTCCAATCTGAGACACGCACAGGACCGCTGGCAAAATCCATTTCCAGCATGAAAGCCTTGTGGATCACCTCTCGGTCCAAAGCCGACATCATGGCCTCAGGGTCAGGCTGCGTCGAAAGAAAAACGCTCATCTCTGAAAGACCTCTTTAGCCGTGAATGTAACAGGTGCAGCGTAGCGCATGCCGGTCGGATAGGCCCGACCATCGCTATCATTTGACAGCCGCAAAAGGATGGTTGGACCTGATATTTTCACCTCATCACCCACCGCCACAGACATACGCAGAGGCGGCAAAAATGAGACCACACCAGAAGCATTTGATTGGACCTCATACAAAAAGTCATTAATCGAAAAATACCCGCCCGGATTGATGTTCTCGCCCGAATATCCAGACAGATTTATGATCGTGCTACCGGCTGGCGCATCAGCGGCCACAATGCAGATACCGCCATCCGGGATCGGGCCGGAAATTGGCAGAGCAAAAGAATTCCAGACCTTGAAGCGAAACGGATTTTGCCGCCCGCGCAAAGAATGGATGAATGCGCGCCAGACAGGAATTGTCTCACGAATGAGCTTCCCCGTAGTGATCTTTACTTCCCAAACGCCATTTTCGCGACCCACGATTTGCTCATCACCATCAAGGCCAGGACCCGCCGTCACAGACGTCATTGACAAAAACGGCGAACCCTCAATGCGACCATTGATGTCAAGAGGCCAGTCAATAACCGTCATTTTGGACGCCTTTGCTGCTCTGATACGTTACGATTGTTTTGCTGCACAACACGCACAGCGACCGGCAACGCAGCGGCTGCACCTTCTTGGCGCGCGATCGCACCAAGGGTGCCATCATCATTGACATTGACGTCAACAACCACCCTGACCTCACCCCCCGACACAGACCCGGACAAAGCCTTTTGCGCTTGCGGCACATTGAGGATCGCACCATTTTGTGACGGCACAAACACCTCAGAATTTGGCGTATTTTCATTGACGAGATAGGGCACACCGGCACTCACAGACCCACCACCAGCCCGCGCACCACCCAAAAGTGATCCAATAATTCCGCCACCGGAGCCACCAAAAGCAGACCCCAGAAGAGACGAAAGACCAGAACTGAAACCAGAGACGCCGCCACTGCCAAAAAGCGCATATTCCAAAGCGGCACGCTTGATAGCCTGCCACAACCGATCAAAAGCATCTGTCGCCCCGCCCGCCACATCCAATATGGCCTCACCGATATCAGCGCTGATATCAGAAAAATACTGGCCTCTCCATTTGCATCGGACAAAGCCTCTTCGACCATCTCAATGGCGCGGGAATAGGCCTCAGGATGTGCCGCAAAAAACCCCTTGGCATTCAACTCCTCAAGCTCGGCAATATCGGCCTCATACAGCTCAAGCGCCGTGCGCGTCTTGTCGATCCAACGCGCAGCCTCGCGCATATCATCACTGACGCTTGACGATGATCCACCACCGCGACCAGCACCTGACCTTGATGAATTTGCGGCAATATTCCCCTGAGCAATAGAGGACACCTGAGAATCTGATAGGGTGAGCCCCTTTTTCTGCGCCTCTGATCGGACAGATGCAATCTCGCGCTCAAGTGATAGCTGATCTTTGGTCAGACTTTGGATGCGCTCTTGCTCTGCTACATAGTCCGATGCCGCTGCGGCTTGCCGGCCAAGAGCGGCAATTTCGGATAACGCCGCTGCTTCCGGCGATGTTGCTACAGGCCGATTTGCAAGAGATGCATTTAAACTGTCCGATTGAGCCGTCGCGGCGGAAAGAACTCCAACAATATATGAAATTTGCTCGCTGATTGCCGACATATCGACACCGGCAACATTCTCCAAACTGCCCGCTGCATCCATAGCTGAATCGAGAGTATCGCCAAGGGACGCGTTGTACTCATCAACATCAATCATGCCATTCTCTAGCTGGGCATTTAATGCCGCTATGTTCTGCGCGGCCTGCCCCAAGTCGGCACCGATATCGCCAAAACCACTCATACCAGACAGTTCTGCATCAGCATAAAGCGACCCAGACAACTTTTCAGATTCGGCCAAAACCGCGCCGATTTGATCCGCGAGCTTTCTTAACTCATCAGCCTGCTCAGCCCTCAAATCACCGATTTCTGAAAATTTTGCAAAGACATCAGACCCAAGCATTGATTTAGCAAGCGCATCATTGGGAAAAATATCATCAAGGGTCGTCGTCCCCATGTCAGACAATACCTCTGCCCAACCCATGGCCGCTTTTTTTGCATATCCCTGCATCTTGACTGACAAAGCGGCCCACTGACGGTCAATTTGATCTGCCTTTTTGATCATCACATCATCAAGCACGGCACCAACCTCATGTGCCCGCTCTATGGTATCCGTCAGCGCAACCTGACCCTGACCCAACAGCTCGACAAACCGCTCACCCGCCGTGCCCCCAAACAGCTCATCAGAGATACGGATTTGTGCCGCCTTATCCAAACCCTCCATCCGTCCCAGCATTTCAAGCATCAAGTCAGATGGTTTTTTGATTTTTTCCTTTAATTCATCGGATGTGTATCCAAGGCGCTGCAACGCCTCCGCAGCCGGACCGACGCCAGTGACTGTAAATTCGTCCACCCGAAGGTTCAGTTCCTTGAATCCATCGACCAATGAATCGACGCTGATCCGGTTTTGATCCGCGACATATGACCACTCTTGGAATTCCTCCACCCCAAGACCGGACCGCTTTGCCTCATTGCCGATCTGAGCAATGCCATTGACCGTACGACCGATGTTGCTAAGGACCATATCAAGCGAAGCTGTGATCGCACCCGCCGCAATACCGGCAATGAACGTCTTGCCCATTGCCGTCGCACTTTTGCTGATTTTTGTCAGATTTCCATCAACGGTACGCGCCATACCTGTGGTATTTTTACTTGCATCCCGCGTCATGCGCGCAATCAGTTTGTTGTTCCGATCCATCGCGCGCGCAAAATCTTTGTCCTTTGCCTGTAAAAGGATCGTGATGCGTTCAAGGTTTTCATCAGGCATAGCGCGCTTCAAGCTCCTCTAGATCTTCGATTGTGGGCGGCGGCAATTCTCCAGACGCTGCCGCCTGTGCCTCATTCCACGCCTCGACCAATTCACTGGTCTCTTTTGGCGTGAGGGCGCGCACCTCGGCGGGCAATCGCCCCATCACTCCACAGATGTTTTTAACGCGCTGACCTGCATCGTACCGCTCTTTTCGATCGACTTTTTCACGCGCGATCCAGCCGCTTTTTTTTTATCCCCATCGACCAAAGCAGCGGGAATAAAAGTCACGCCCAAAAGGCGCTGTGCGGTCAGTCGCAAAGACAGATTATCGGATGGCGGCAGAGAGGCGATCAGCGCGTCAGCCGCACGATCCGTCATGCCACCGCCCACCAACGCAAGTGCCACGATGTCACGCACATGACTGACCTTGGGCGCATCTCCACGACCAAAAAGCTGATCGAACAACTGGAAAACGCCGAAATCATATTGCTGCTCAAACCGCTCAATCTCAGCGTTCCGCAACAAGAGACGGCGGGACTCCCCGCCGATCTCCTCTTCATATGCGCCCGTGCCAGAAATCGCCAAAATCAGCCTCCGGCGTAAAGGTCACAGCGCCAGACGACCCAGCCGAAATGCCCATGGTCACACCGCCTGACATTTCCCCGCCAAGCTCAAAACTTGAGAAAAAGAAGCTGCTCGCAAATGTGCCAAAATTTGGAACGATGACCTGCAAATTGGCAAACGGCGTGTCGGCCAAAACAGTGGTGAGCGCCGCCACTTCTTCGGTGCGACCTTTTGAAATACCGTTGCCGGAGAAACTCACACGCTTGGTGCCATCAAGAACTTCGGTCCACATCGGACCCTCAGGCGCATCACAATCAGGCGTCGTCACATCGATCTCTTCGTTGTTGATCGTGATGGTTTTGGTCGTCAACGCGCAGAGCGTCGTAAAAACCTCTGGGTCCGCCCCATCGCCAATCTTGATCAGGAGCGTGCGCCCCTTTTTCTTTGCCATATCGGCCTCCATTTTTTGGAAATGGGCCTGCGCCCGGATTGCCTTGCCGAAGGGCGTTTAGTCGGCCAAAGCGATAGACGCCTCAAAAGCGACAGTCGCGATGTAGCTTTTGCCATCCGCCGCGCGGATCACGGCTTGCGTGAGGTAATCACACCAATCGACGGAAAATCCCGGCAATATCAGCGCCGCATCATCAAGAGACGTGCGCACCGCGGCGGAAATTCGTGTGGCCTCAACACGACCATTCACGGGCCGTGAATGGCACTCAATCGAAAATTTGATGTCATCATCCGTAAAGCACCCGATGCGATCCGCACTCAGATCAATGTTGCCGATCCGAACATAGGGAAAAACAACATCCTGCGGCGGCTCATCATAGATGCGACCAGACACAAGTGCGGATACGCCAGTATCCGCCTTTAACCAGCCAACAAGCGCAGATTGCAAAGCAAGCGCTGAATCGTCAGCCATTGAAAAGCTCCTTTGCCGCCTTGCTCACTGCGCGCTTCGCACGATTTTTACGCCGCTTACGCGTGACATTGAGCACTGGATTTACAAATGGCCTTGGGCCACTCTCACCCTCAATCACCTTTGACTTTGCACCAAAGTCAGCCAGATATGACCCATCGGCGTTCTGTTTGCCCTTGATATCCGCGCGACTTTTGCCGCTCTTAACCGGGATCAAGACCTTCGTCATGGCGATCAATTCGTCACCACTTTTTTTTGTCGCCTGATCGACCTTTTTTTTGATACGATCAGGCAAAGCGGACAATTTTCTTGCAACACGATCACCACCGATCACAGTCATTTGGAGACCCCTTCTTGAAAACCATTCTCATGATTATTTCGATTGTTTTCATGTTTGGCGGCATGGTCACTTTCCTCACTGCGGAATCAGCAATCCACGAAATACTGGCCGTATTGGCGATCGGATTTGGTGTGATTTACATTGGTCTTGGCGGCATCATTGCAGCCATTGAGGATGCCGCTAAGAAGTGACCTCTTCACAGGTCATTTCAACGACCGCACCCTTTCGACCAACCGCACCAATGCCGCGAATGTCCCATGTTGCACCGCGCGCTTTAATGCGATCAGCCTCACCAATTGCCAAAACATCATCAGACTGACGAAATCGGATTGTGGCAGTTCGCGGGCTTTCCAGCCGACCGGACGCAATAGCCTCTTTTCCAAGACCTTCAAGCATATCCGCCCAAAGCATCATGACCACACCGGGCGCTGTTTCGATATCCGCCCAGGCTGAATTCGGATTCCCATATCCATCATCACCAGCGACCAGACGCTCAAAGGTAACCGGCTCTCGAAATCGTCCAGCCGCCATCAGATCACCCTCCACCGCAATGGTGCCATAAGGGCATCAACGGCTATCGGCAATGTCGTGATATTTCCGATGACGACAGCTTCGCGGTTCTCATACCAATGGCCCACCAAAAGCTTGACAATGACCTTGACCACTTCACGGTTTGACTCTGGCAACTCACAATCAAATTCTACTGTCCCGGCCTCTTCGATGGTCACGACAGCGCCATTTGCACAGAGCGTGATTGGCACAGAGACACCACCAACCCGCGCATCTGTGATGTCGGGAAAGGGCAACAAGACATCGCCCGCCTCAGCATCCACACTCCACGTTTGCGGCATGATACAGCGCCCCAAAACCCCCTTCCACCCATCAAGATACGCAACTGCCGCAGATGTGAGTTGAGAAATCAGGGTGTCCTCATAAGAATGCGACACGCGAAGGTGCGCTTTCACCTCATCAATAGAGGTAAAAAGCGCACCCGGAGGCGTTATGAGAACAGGCACAAGAACCGTCATTTTGACGATGAACCTTTCTTACCAACCTCCTTTGCGGCTTCCTCTT